>JANNFW010000086.1:0-8568 GCA_031380235.1 Rhodoferax sp.
AAATTAACCTGAGAGTTAATTTTGGTGATTTTTCTTCAGAAATCACCAAAAATATGAATGAAATAGGGTTCTAGCTCTCGAATAACGTGCATGAGTAGCTATATAATTTATAGCATACCATCGCTATTTATGCGCAGCTACCCAATGGCTGGCAAGCCACTCATCGCTCCATCCGAGGCCAATTGCCTCGCCGTTCATCGCGTCTTTTGACGGTCTGGCGCACAAAACTCGCAGTTCATCGCAAAGCGGGTGCAGTGCAATTCGGTTGATCCTACAGTTGCTTCAACAGGCCCAGATTTCTTACATGGGTCTGGATTAACCACCAACCGACCGGAGAATCAACATGACCAACGCAGCCAACAGCCTCAGCACAAAAACCTACAGCAACGGCTTTACCCACAACAGCTCAAAAGTCCTGGGTGCAATTGCCGCCGTCGCCGCAACCCTGGTGATCCAAGGCGCGCTGCTCACCGGGTTTGACCATCTGGCCGCACGAGGCGCGGTGGATGCAGCCGCAACGACGCAAATGGCGACCCTGCCTGCGGTGACGGTGGTGCACAAGCGGGGTTGAGCGCTGGCAGCTGATAAAAATTCAGCCCAAAATTCTGCCTATTCGAATTTACTTTACAATTAAAAATCCTTTACTTTTTAAAAAAGTATACATGCCGTCCACCGCCACCCTTTCCTCCAAGTTTCAGATCACCATTCCCGCTGAAGCCCGCCGCACGCTGGGGCTGAAGGCGGGAGGCAGCCTGGAAGTGCGGGTCAAGCGCGACCGCATCGAACTGGTTCCGCAAGAACCCACAAGCGCACTCGTGGGCTTGATGCGCGGCCAGTCGTCGGACGTGCCAATGACGGGGATCGCGTTTGAACATCATTGACTCCAGCGCCTGGCTGGAAGTGCTGGTCGACGGCCCCAACCGAGCCGTGTTTGTAGAAGTGATTGAGGCGGGTGAGCTGGTCGTGCCCGCCATCACTATTTTTGAAGTCTGCAAGCGCGTGCGCATCACCAATACCATGTCCGGCGCCGCCAGCGCCGCCCGGGTTGAGTCGCACATGCGCCGCTTCACCATCGTTGAACTAACCGCTGACCGCGCCAGCGCAGCCGCTGCGATCTCGCACAAACACAAACTCCCGATGGCCGACAGCATCATCTACGCCGCCGCGCTGGAATTCAGCGCGACCGTGTGGACGCAGGATGAAGACTTTAAGGGGCTGGCGTTGGTTCGGTTTTTTAGGAAGGTGGGCTAGAAATGACACACGAGCAAAAATCGTCAAATAGGCGCGGCGTTTGCAAAGGAATTCCGCAAATGAAAAGTCGATTGATGAATGGCGTTGAAGTGCAATAGGGCTCCGGCAACGTGTTCGCCGACCTGGGCCTGCCTGACGCAGAAAAGCTCAAGATCAAAACCGGCTTGGTGATTGAAATCAGAAAAACCATTCGCAAACTTAGCCTCACGCAACAAGACGCCGCCAAACGCATGGGCATAACGAAACCCAAAGTGTCAGACATGATGCGAGGCGATTTCACCAACCTGTCAGAGTGCAAGCTGATGGACTGCTTGACGCGGTTTGGCTACGACATTGAGATCAGCGTGCAGCCTGCGAAAGCGGAGTTTGGGCAGTTGATGTTGGCGGTTTAAGGTAGCTGGTCAAACAAACGTCCCCGCCGACACCCCAAAGCGCTCACCCAGCGCCCGCATCCCATCCCCCGGATAATGTCTGCATGTCTGAATCTCAAAAAGCGGTGGTCGCAGCGGCTGCGCCGCCCCAGAGCTCCTCCGTACCCCGAGAGCCCGCCATGGTCTTCATCATGATCACAGTGCTGATCGACATGCTGGCGATTGGCTTGATCATCCCCGTGCTGCCTGCGCTGGTGGGGGTGTTCAGCGGCTCGCAGGCGGACCAGGCTTACTGGTACGGCGTGGTGGCGCTTTCGTTTGGGTTGGCCAATTTTTTCTCGTCGCCGATTTTGGGCGCACTGTCAGACCGCTATGGTCGTCGCCCGGTGTTGCTGTTGGGGTTTTTTGGGTTGGGCATCAGCTTTTTTGGCACGGCCTTGGCGACAAGTCTTTGGGTGTTGGTCGCGGTGTGCATCGTTGCGGGCGCGATGCAGGCCAACGCGGCGGTGGCCAACGCCTATGTGGCCGACATTACCGAGCCAGAGGCACGCGCCAAGCGCTTTGGCTTGCTTGGCGCGATGATGGGGGTGGGCTTTATCGTGGGGCCGGTTATGGGTGGGCTGCTGGGTGCTATTGATTTGCAACTTCCGTTTTATGCAGCGGGCGTGCTGGCGCTGCTCAATTTGCTCTACGGCTATTTTGTTTTGCCCGAATCGCTGCCCGTTTCGCAGCGCAAAGCCTTCAGCTGGAAGGCTGCCAACCCGGTTGCGTCGCTCACCGCGTTGTCGCAACTCAAAGGCGTGGGCGCGCTGGTCGGCGTGGTCGCATTCAGCGGCCTGGCTCAGTTCATTTTGTACACCACCTGGGTGCTTTACTGCACCTTCAAATTTGGCTGGGGGCCAAAAGAAAACGGCTGGTCGCTGGCGGCGGTCGGCGTGGTGGCCGTATTGGTGCAAGGCGTACTGCTGGGGCCTTTACTCAAGCGCTTCCCACCGCAGCGCCTGGCGGTGATGGGCCTGATCTCCAGCGCCATCGCCTACGCGCTGTGGGGTGCCGCAACAGAAGGCTGGATGATGTTTGCCGTGATAGGCGTCAACTTGCTGGGCGGCTGCGTTACTGCATCGGTGCAAAGCATGATTTCCAGCGCGGCAGATGCCAAAAGCCAAGGCCAGACGCTAGGGGCCGTTGGCGCGTTGAACAGTTTGATGGCCGTGGTCGCCCCGATCATCGGCGCGCCATTGCTGGCCGTTGTGTCGCATCTGCCCCAAGGTGACTGGCGCATTGGCGCGCCGTTCTACTTTTGTGCGGTGTTGCAGGTGATGTCGCTCGCGCTGGCGGTGTGGCACTTCAGGACGCATCGCAGCGGGACGGCTTGAACTTGCACCGACGAGTCGAAAAGTTTGCCATCAAACGATGGTAAGATTCTTACTGTGAAAGGTAAGAAACCATGAAAATCACCAGCAAAGGCCAAGTCACGATTCCGCAAGCGGTGCGGGAGCAGGCGCACCTCTATCCGCACACCGAGGTGGAGTTTGAAGTGCGCCCCTCGGGCGAAGTGGTGATTCGCCCCATCGTCAGCGCGGCACCTACCTTGCGTGACGCGTTCACGCGGGTGCGGGGCAGCGCCAACGCCAAGCAGTTCAAGAATATGGGCACCGACGCGTTCATGACATTCCTGCGCGGGTAGCGTTGTTGTGGCATTGACGACCGGCTGGCCGCAAGGAACGCCTCGCGTGGTGCGCGAACCCAGTGCGCGCTTTCTTCAACAAACCGAGCTGATTGGCACACTGGTCGATAGCTGCATTTTGATCGACGTGTTGGCCGATGACCCGAAGTGGGCGGATTGGTCAATCGACCAGCTTGAGCGCCTGGGCCAGCGCGCACCACTCATCATCAACCCCATCATTTTGGCGGAAGTCAGCCCGCGTTTTGAGACCGCGCGCGATCTTGAAGTGGCGCTAGCGGGCCTGCCGCTGGTGCGCGAGGCGCTGCCGTGGGACGCGGCTTTTCTGGCAGGCCAGGCGTTCAAAATTTACCGGAAATCACTGGGAAGCAAGTCCTCACCGATGCCAGACTTTTACATCGGGGCGCACGCGCTGGTCAGCCGATTTCAATTGTTGACGCGCGACGCAGTTCGCTATCAGACTTACTTTCCAAAACTGGCCGTCGTGGCACCTTGATTGCCGCAAAGATTCAGGCCTTCGCCGGGGCGTCCACCACTTCAGCCGCGTTTCGAAATGCATCCACCGCTGCCGGAAAGCCGCAGTACACGCTGGCGTGCAGAAAAATCTCTTGCAGCTCTTCGCGCGTGACGCCGTTATTCAATGCACCACGCACATGCAGTTTGAGTTCATGCATCTTGCCTAGCGCGACCAGCATTGACACCGTCACGATGCTTCGAGTTTTCAGATCCAGGCCGTCGCGCTGCCAGGTGTTGCCCCAGGCATGGCGGGTCACCAGGTCTTGCAAGGGTCGGGTGAAATCCGTGGCCTTTTGCAGCGCACCGTTCACGTAGTCCGCGCCCAAAACGGCTTTGCGGGTGGCCAAACCCTTGTCATAAATTGCGTCTGTCATGCTGAAGTCTCCAAATGTTGAAGACTCCAGCATAACGTTGCGCAGCACGACCTGAACGAGTCACGATCACATGCGACGATCACGCCAAATCAAATCGATCCAGATTCATCACCTTGCCCCAGGCCGCCACAAAGTCGTGCACGAACTTCTCCTGCGAGTCGCTGCACGCATAGACTTCAGCGATGGCGCGCAGTTGGGAGTTGGAGCCAAAGACGAGATCGACCACGGTGGCCGTCGCCTTGACTGCACCAGTCGCCCTATCACGCCCTTCGAGCACGCCATCCACAGCGGCTGATTTTTGCCACTTCGTGCCCATGTCGAGCAAATTCACGAAGAAGTCGTTGGTCAAACTTGTGGGCCGCTGAGTGAAGACGCCGTGCTGCGCCTGTTCGACGTTGGCATTCAAGGCGCGCATGCCGCCGATCAATACCGTCATCTCGGGCGCGGTCAACGTCATCAGGTTCGCACGGTCCACCAGCAGCTCCGCCGCCGAACCGGTGTGGCCCGGCTTGATGAAGTTGCGGAACCCGTCAGCCGAGGGCTCCAGCACGGCGAACGAGTCCACATCGGTCTGTTCTTGCGACGCATCGGTGCGCCCTGGCGTAAATGGCACCGTCACATCGTGACCGGCCTTCTTGGCAGCGGCCTCCACGGCGGTACAACCGCCAAGCACGATCAAGTCAGCCAGCGAGATTTTTTTGTTACCCGACTGCGCCGTGTTGAATTCTTTCTGGAGACCTTCCAAGGCACTGAGCACCTTCGCCAGTTGAGCCGGCTGGTTCGCTTCCCAGTCCTTCTGCGGTGCCAGGCGAATGCGTGCCCCGTTGGCCCCACCGCGCTTGTCGCTGCCACGGAAGGTTGCTGCTGAAGCCCAGGCGGTTGAGACCAATTGAGAGATCGACAGCCCGGATGCGAGAACTTTGGCCTTCAAAGCCACAATGTCCTGCTCGGCAACCAACTCATGATCAACTGACGGCACCGGGTCTTGCCAGATCAGTTGGCCCTTCGGCACCAAGGGGCCGAGGTAGCGCGCAATCGGGCCCATGTCACGGTGCGTCAGCTTGTACCAGGCCTTTGCATAGGCGTCGGCAAACTCTTGTGGGTTCTGGTGAAAGTGGCGCGAGATCTTTTCATAGATCGGGTCAACACGCATCGCCATATCGGCGGTGGTCATCATCGGGGCGTGGCGCTGGCTTGGGTCATGCGCATCCGGCACCGTTGCGGCGGCTGCCGCATCTTTCGGCGTCCACTGGTGCGCGCCAGCGGGACTCTTGGTCAACTCCCACTCGTAGCCGAACAGATTGTCGAAATAGCCCATGTCCCACTGGATCGGGTTGTTCGTCCACGCGCCTTCGATACCGCTGGAGATGGTGTGCACGCCCTTGGCGCTCTCAAAGTTGCTGGTCCAGCCCAGGCCTTGCTCGGTGATGTCGGCACCTTCAGGGTCAGGGCCTTTGTGGTCCTCAGGGGCAGCGCCGTGCGATTTCCCGAAGGTGTGGCCACCGGCGGTCAGCGCGACGGTTTCGTAGTCGTTCATGGCCATGCGGGCAAAGGTTTCGCGAATATCACGCGCAGAACCCAGTGCGTCGGGAACACCGTCTGGCCCCTGCGGGTTGACGTAGATCAGGCCCATCTGCACGGCACCGAGCGGTTGCTCCAACTCCCGGTCACCGGTGTAGCGTTTGTTATCAAGCCACTTGTCTTCAGGCCCCCAATAGATTTCCTCACCGGGCTCCCAGACATCCTGACGGCCACCCGCGAAGCCCAAGGTTTTGAAGCCCATCGAGTCCATGGCGACATTGCCGGTGAGAACAATCAGATCCGCCCAGGAGATTTTGCGACCGTACTTCTGCTTGATCGGCCACAGCAGGCGGCGCGCCTTGTCCAGGTTCACATTGTCGGGCCAGCTGTTGAGCGGCGCAAATCGCTGTGTGCCAAAGCCCGCGCCACCGCGACCGTCGTAGATGCGATACGTACCCGCGCTGTGCCACGCCATGCGAACGAAAAACGGGCCGTAGTGACCATAGTCGGCAGGCCACCAGTCCTGCGAGTCCGTCATCAAGGCGGTGAGGTCATTGACCACGGCGTGCAGGTCGAGGCTTTTGAACTCTTGCGCGTAGTTGAACTCTGTACCCATGGGGTTTGAGAGTTCCGAATGCTGCTGCAAAATCTGTAGGTTCAATTGATTGGGCCACCAGTCGGCGTTGGTGCGCGCACCAACCACAGTGGGTTTGAGAGCGGCGTGCGGGAACGGGCATTTAATTTCAGTGGACATGGTTCTTTCCTTGGGTTGGAGACTGCCTTGGTCTGCTTTCGAGAAGGACTCCTCACAAGCAGTACAGTCACTGTAGGCTTGTCAATTGAATATGTAAATCCAATTGGATTTAAGTTGTCGATAGTTTTTTTGTATTAATGGAGACACTCATGAACCGCTACCCCAGCCCCGAGATCAAAGACCTGCCTGATGACATCAAAGCCCGCGTGCTGGAGGTGCAGGAAAAGGCTGGCTTCGTGCCCAACGTCTTCCTCGCCTTTGCCCGCCGCCCGGCGGAGTGGCGCGCGTTTTTTGCGTACCACGATGCGTTGATGGTGCCCGAGTCGGTTGGTCGCACCAGCAACTTGACCAAGGGCGACCGCGAGATGATCGTCACCGCCACCAGTGCGGCCAACAACTGCCTGTATTGCGTCGTCGCGCACGGTGCGATTTTGCGGATTTACGAGAAGAAACCGCTGGTGGCCGACCAGGTCGCCGTGAACTACAAAAAGGCCGACATCAGCCCGCGCCAGATCGCGATGCTGGATTTTGCGATGAAGGTTTGCCTGCATTCGGATGACGTGAACGAGGCCGACTTTGCGCCGCTGCACGCCCACGGATTTGACGATGAAGACGTCTGGGACATTGCCGCGATCACAGCGTTTTTTGGCCTTTCAAACCGCATGGCATCGTTCAGCGGCATGATGCCCAACCCGGAGTTTTATTTAATGGGGCGACAACCCAAGATCAAGGCTTGAAACCTACACAATTAACCTAAGAGTTAATTTTCAAGTCAAAACTCGTAAATTAGCACAAAATTTGAAGAAAATAGTGCTCTAGCTCTCGAATAATATGCGTAGCCAGCTATTATTTTTATAACATAAAGGTCGTTCTGTGACAGCTCCACTCTTCTTCATCGCCCTGGTACTCTTGACCCCAAGTCTGTACGCCCAAGCCCCTGCGCAGGCTCCCACACAGGCTCCCACACAAGTTGAGGCACCCAGCGTGCGCGCAACTGGCGTGCTGACCAATTCGGTGGTGAAGGTGTTTTCAACCTCGCGCGCGCCAGACACGTTCAAGCCCTGGGCCAAGCAGTCGCCGCAAGAGTCCACCGGCTCGGGCGTGGTGATTGATGGCAACCGCATTTTGACCAACGCGCACGTCGTCTCCTACGCGTCCCTGGTGCAAGTGCAGGCCAACGGCTCGGGCGACAAAGTCAACGCCCGCGTGGTGGCGATTGCCCCTGGCATCGACTTGGCGGTGCTCAAGTTGGATGACGAAAGCTTCTTCTCCAAGCACCCGCCGATGCCGCGCGCGAACACCCTGCCCGAGGTGAAAGATGGCGTGCTGGCCTACGGCTTTCCCACTGGCGGCACATCGATGTCGATCACAAAAGGCATCGTCTCGCGCATCGAGTATGCGGCCTACAACTTCCCGGTGTCGGGCCTGCGCATTCAGATAGACGCAGCCATCAACTCCGGCAATAGCGGTGGCCCAGCCGTGGTGGCTGACCCTCGCACGGGCGACAAAATGATTGGTCTGGCCTACAGCCGCTTGAGCAATGCGCAGAACATTGGCTACATCATTCCCAACGAAGAGATTGAGCTCTTTTTGGCCGATGTGGCGGATGGCCGCTACGACGGCAAACCCACGCTGCATGATGAAATGCAGACGCTGGAGAACCCCGCGTTGCGCGCGTTCCTCAAGATCGACCGCAGCGTCAAAGGTGTGGTGGTGCACCAGCCATTTCGTACCGAGCCCGACTACCCGCTCAAAAAATGGGACATCATCACCCACTTGGGCGACACGCCGGTGGATGACCAGGGCATGGTCAAAGTCGGCTCCGATCTGCGCTTGAACATGCGCTACACCGTGCAAAAAATTGCCAAGAACGGCCAGGTGCCCATCACCGTGGTGCGCGATGGCAAACCGTTGAAAATCAGCATGCCGCTGCTGTCAGACCGACCACTGCTGATTCCCGATTTGAAGGGTGACTACCCGCCCTATTTTATTTACGGGCCGATGGTGTTCTCCAAAGCCACCATCCAGTTCACCAGTTTCATGAACAATAACGCGGGCACCATGTCGGCCTTCAGCATCGTGCGCAGCCCGCTGGTC
>JANNFW010000792.1:0-3473 GCA_031380235.1 Rhodoferax sp.
CAGCAGGACGCCAGCGCCGAGATGACGCGCCACCTGCTGAAAAAAGGCAGGCGGCGCATTGCCTTTGCGGGGGCACAACTTGACCCGCGTACCCTGCAAAGGCTTGAAGGCTACCGCCGCGAGTTGCGCGCAGCAGACCTGCATGATGCCAAGCTGGAATGGCTCAACCCGGCGCCGTCGTCGTTGGCGCTTGGCAGCCAGATGTTTGAACAGATCATGGGCCAACAACCGCCGGTGGATGCGATTTTCTTTTGCAACGACGACTTGGCGCAAGGTGCCTTGCTGGCGGCTTTGCGCATGAAGATCAAGGTACCGCAAAAGGTGGCGATTGCTGGCTTTAACGACTTGACTGGCAGCGACCAAATGCTGCCACCTTTGACAACCATACAGACACCGCGCGCGGAGATTGGCACGGCCGCGGCGCGCATGCTGCTCAAGCTGATGAAGGGCGAACCCGTGGCCACGCCCGGTGTGGATGTCGGCTACAAATTGGTGGTTCGCGGCAGCACGTGATGTCGCAGTTCAACCCCCGCCGCCCGAGCGTTACCCGCATACAAAGTATGCAAAATACTGTGTTGCTATAATAAATATAGCTGTTTATGCATATTATTAGAGAGCTAAAGCCTCTTTTTATTCGTAAAATGAGGGTTTTCCCTGATTTTGAGGTAAAAATTAACTCGTAGGTTAATTTTTTCCAGGCTTTAGGCGCTGCGCGCCCGGCCACCTTTCTCCGCCCAAGTCCGCGTCCAGCGAATCTGCATGCCACGCAGCAGCACCAGCATGGCAGCGGCGCAGATTGCAAACCCCACAAACCCCCAGAGGTACGTGCCTGCGTACTGCTTGCTCACGCCCATGGCATTGGGGATCAGCCCTCCGCCCAATGCGCCAATTTCGCCAATCATCGAGCCCGCGACCGCCGTCGTCATGGGCCAGCGCAGAGGCACCAGTTGAAACAGCGCGCCGTTGCCAGCACCCAAAGCGGCAAAGCAGATCAAAAACAAGAGCATCGTCACCGGTAACGACTTCTCGGCCAGGCCGCACAGCACGAGGGTGACGGTGACGACGGCCAGCACGGCAGTCAGCGTGTTCACGCCGCCCCAGTGGTCTGAAATCCAGCCACCAAACACCCGTACCGCCGCGCCCATGAAGGCCGCAAGCATCGTCAATTGGCCAGCTTGCACTTTGCTCACGCCAAATTGATCGTAAAAGTAGCTGGGTAAAAACGTCACCAAACCAATGAAGCCGCCAAAGGTCACCGCGTAGATCAAGCTGAAGGCCCAGCCATCCTTCTCGAACAGGCAGGCGATGTGGTCTTTGAAGCTGGCGTGCTTGTCCAAATCGGGTGGCTCTTGCGCGAACACGACCATCACCACAATCGGCACAAGCACGGCCACGGCGGCAATGCCATACACCGTTTGCCAGCCAAACGCCTGCGCCAACGGCGGTGCCAAGAGGGCCGATACGGCGGTGCCCACGTTGCCCGCGCCCACCAGGCCCATCGCCAGGCCCTTGTAGCGCGGCGGGAACGAGCCCGCACCGAGCGACAGCGCCACGCCAAAACTCGCGCCCGCAATGCCCAGCAGCACGCCCATGGCCAGCAGGTCATTGAAGGAATTGACGAAGAAGTAGCCAAACAGCAAAGCTAGCCCAATTCCGACCATCTCGACCAAGGTCGCATTTTTGCGGCCGATGTACTGCGCAAGAATGCCCAGCGGAAAGCGCATCAGCGCGCCCGCAAAGATGGGGATCGACAGCATCAGCCCCTTTTGCGCGGGCGATAGGTTGTACGCCTCGGTGATGAAGGGGGCCATCGTGCCATTCATCACCCAGATGGCGCAGGAGAACATGAAGTAAAAAAACGCCGCACCCAAAGTGGGCGCATGGCCCGCCTTTAAAAAAGTGGAGAAGTAGCTGGGCTGTGCCGCCATGGGGCAATCCTTGTATTGATGTGAAGTGACTTGGGAAATGGAATCACAACAACAGTGCGAGAAGCGTGCCACTTTGGAGCACGCTTTGCACGGATTTTGGGATGAATAAGCCCCTTTTCGGGGCTTGACTAGGGCTTGGTCGGCTTGGTTGACACGAAGTTGGTGCGTCGGTCAATTGTTGGCGGAATCACGCCGCCTGCTTCTCCACATGCCCCTGGCGCGTGTAGAGGAAATCAATCAC
The DNA here is from genome assembly GCA_031380235.1 of Rhodoferax sp. Lineage (GTDB taxonomy): Bacteria > Pseudomonadota > Gammaproteobacteria > Burkholderiales > Burkholderiaceae_C > JANYCG01. Next base: position 2,170 of record JANNFW010000792.1, read on the forward strand.
CGCCTTGCGGTAGTACAGATACTGCGTGCTCTCAGCCAGCTCCACGCGGTTACGCGGGCGCGGCAAATCCACGGCCAGCACGTCGCCGATGGTGGCGGACGGGCCATTGGTCATCATCACGATTTTGTCGCTCAGCAGCACGGCTTCGTCGACATCGTGCGTCACCATCACCACCGTGCTTTGCGTGGCTGCGACGATGGCTAGCAGCTCGTCTTGCAGCTTGGCGCGCGTCAAGGCATCCAGCGCGCCGAAGGGCTCGTCCAGCAGCAGAACCTTGGGTTCCATGCACAGCGCGCGGGCGATGCCCACGCGCTGCTTCATCCCGCCCGAGATTTCGCCGGGGCGCTTTTGCGCAGCAGCAGTGAGGCCTACCATCGCCAAGGCAGTATCGGTGCGCGCCTTCAACTGGGCTTTGTTCTCGGAGGGTGCGCCTGTGGTTTTGCTGCCCGCACCAAATACGCGCTCCACCGCGAGGTAGACGTTTTCAAAACACGTGAGCCAAGGCAGTAGTGAGTGGTTTTGAAAGACCACCGCGCGGTCTGGCCCAGGGCCTGCAATCTCGCGGTTCGCGCAGATCAGGCTGCCTTGCGTGGGCATCGTCAGCCCGGCCATGAGGTTCAGCAGCGTCGACTTGCCGCAGCCCGAGTGACCGATCAATGCCACGAACTCGCCTTTGGCCACCGTCAGGTTGATGTTTTGCAGTGCGCAGAACGGCCCCTTCTTGGTTTTGAAGGTCTGCTCGACATTCTGAATTTCGATGTATTTGGTGGTCAGGTTGTCGCTCATGTCGTCTCCTTAGTTTTTCACTTCTTCAAACGTGAACGCAGTGGCGATCTTGATCAGCGCGAACTCCAACATCAAGCCCACGATGCCAATCACAAAGATGGCGATGATGATGTTCTTCACGTTCAGGTTGTTCCACTCGTCCCACACCCAAAAACCAATGCCCACGCCGCCTGTCAGCATCTCCGCCGCTACGATCACCAGCCACGCGGTGCCCACGGCAAGGCGCACGCCCGTGAGCATGTAGGGCAGCACGGCGGGGAAGAGAATTTTGGTGAAAATTTTCCACTCGCTCAAATTGAGCACGCGCGCGACGTTCATGTAGTCTTGCGGCACGCGCTGCACGCCGACGGCGGTGTTGATGATCATGGGCCAGATCGAGCAGATAAAAATCGTCCAGATCGCGGCGGGATTCGCACCCTTGAACACCAGCAAACCAATTGGCAACCAGGCCAATGGCGACACCGGGCGCAACAAGCTGATCAGCGGGTTAAACATGCTGCTCAAAAACTTGAAGCGGC
>JANNFW010000018.1:0-4390 GCA_031380235.1 Rhodoferax sp.
CATAATTTTGCCGCCCTGTACGGCTATCGACATATTGCTTCGGCCATCGGGCAGATTTGCATTTTTGATGAGTAGATCGAGCATTCAGCGTTCGCCTTTCCGCTAGGGTTTCATCAGCGCTTGGGGGTAAGTCGCCGTGCGCGCCACCACGATCAGCGCGACGATGGACAGGACGTAGGGCAGCATCAAATAGAGCTGGTAGGGCAACAGTGCGTCACTGGATTGTTGCAGGCGTAGTTGCAGCGCGTCAAAAAAAGCGAACAGCAAGGCACCCAGCAGTGCCTTGCCGGGCCGCCATGATGCAAACACCACCAGGGCCACGCAAATCCAGCCGCGCCCGTTAACCATATTGAAGAAAAATGCGTTGAAGGCGGCCAAGGTCAAAAACGAGCCCGCAATACCCATCAAGGCTGAGCCCGCCACGATGGCCAACGTGCGCGTGGCGGCGACAGACACGCCCTGGCCCTCGGCCGCCTGCGGGTTCTCGCCCACCATGCGCACGGCCAAGCCCAGCGGCGTGCGGTACAGCGCGTAGGCCAGAAAAGGCACGAGCAGTAAGGCCAGCAAGGTCAGCGGTGTTTGATTCTGCAAAATCGGGACAGGCAGCCAGCCCATCTCTGCAAACGGCGTGATGGTCGGCGGCGTGGTGACTTTGGGAAAGCTGACGCGGTAGCCAAAGTAACTCAAGGCCGTGGCCAGCAGGGTGATGCCCAGCCCGCAGACGTGCTGCGACAGCGCCAAGCCGACGGTTAAAAAAGCGTGCAGCAGACCAAAGCACATGCCGGTGAACGCGGCAGTCACCACGCCTACCCACAGCGGTGCACCGAGGTAGACGGTAAGCCAGCCGGTGAACGCACCCGCCACCATGATGCCTTCAATCCCCAGATTCAGCACGCCCGCGCGCTCGCACAGCAACACGCCCAGCGTGCCCAGAATCAATGGCGTGGCGATGCGCAAGACGGCAATCCAGAAGGCCGGATTCACCAGGATGTCGATGATCTCGCTCATTTGACGGTCATTTGAATTTGAGCCGATATTGCGTAAACAGCGTGGCGACCAGCACGGAGATCAACGACGCGGCGACGATCACATCCGCGATATAGGTGGGCACGTTCACCGCGCGGCTCATGCTGTCGGCCCCTACCAACACGCCCGCGACAAACACGCTGGCTGCCAACACGCCCAGTGGATGCAGAGCGGCCAGCATGGCGATCACGATGCCGCTGTAGCCGTAGCCGGGCGACATGTCCAGTGTGACGTAGCCCGTTCGCCCGGCCACTTCAATCGCCCCGGCCAGCCCCGCAAGCGCGCCCGACATCAACGCCACCAGCACCACCGTGCGTGTGACCGGCACCCCCGCAAAAGCGGCTGCGCGCGCATTGGCTCCCAGTGCGCGAATGTCGAACCCCAGCACGGTGTATTTCATCAACACCCACAGCGCCAGGGCCAAGAATGCCGCGCCAATCAAGCCGGTGTGAAGGCGCGTTTGCGCAATCAGCTTTGACAACTCCAGCTCGCCTTGCAGCGCCACACTCTGCGGCCAGCCCATGGCGGTGGGGTCTTTCATCGGGCCGTCCAGCATGAGGGATACGGCCAGCAGCATGATGAAATTCAGCAGCAGGGTGGTGACCACTTCATCGACGCCCAGCTTTGTTTTGAGGAGCGCTGGGCCAAGCAGTAGCAGCGCGCCCGCAAACGCTGCTGCCAGCATCATCAGAGGAAACAGCAGCCACGGCGACACCTCAAACCCGCTGCCACCATGCAGTCCGCCCACGGCTACGGCCGCCAGCGCGCCCGCGTACAACTGGCCTTCTGCGCCGATGTTGAACAGCCGCGCCTTGAACGCGACGGTGGCCGCCAGGCCGGTGAGAATCAGCGGGATGGCGCGCGTCAGCGTTTCGCTCCAGGCAAACACCGAACCAAAACCGCCTTTAAGCAACAGCGCGTAAGTCTGCGCCACCGGGGCATCGGCCCACAGCACCAGCAGTGCGCTGATCAACAGCGTGAAAGCGACGGCGGCAAGAGGTGCCACCACCAGCGCGGCGGCAGATTGCGTTGAGCGTGGCTCCAATCTCATGCGGCTAAATCCATCTCAGCGTGTGATGACACCCCCGCCATCGCCAGACCCATCGCTTCGCGTGTCCAGTGGTCGAACGGCAGCGCTTCTGTCAACTGGCCGGCGTGCATCACGGCAATGCGATCGCCCAGAGCGAGCACTTCATCCAGATCATCCGATATCAAAAGGACCGCAGCCCCCGCGTCGCGCGCAGCAATGAGCTGCTGCTGCACGAAGGCGACGGCACCGATGTCCAGCCCCCAGGTGGGCTGGTGCGCAATGATTAACAGGGGCGTGCGTTGCGCGTCTCCATCCACCGCCATCAGCGCACGGCCCAAAATCAGCTTTTGCATGTTGCCGCCAGACAGCCCGCGCGCGGGCGACTCCAACCCGCCGCCGCGCACGTCAAATGTCGAAATTACAGACTGCGCATGGGCGTGTGCCGCCGTTTGCCGAATCATCCCAACGCGCGAAAAAGCCGGGCTGCGCAGCCGCTCAGACACCGCGTTTTCCCAGATCGCCAAATCGCCCACCACGCCCACGCCATGCCGATCTTCAGGGATGCGCGCAACGCCTTGGTTGACAACCCAAGCGGGCGATGCAAGCAGCGGCTTATCCATCAAGATGACGCTGCCTGACATGGCTTTGCGCATGCCGCACAACAGCTCGGCCAGAGCGCTTTGGCCGTTGCCCGATACGCCCGCTATCGCCACGATCTCACCGCGTTTTAGCGTGAGATTGACTTCGTTGAGCCGATCATGACCCGATGGCGCGGTGCTCACATCGGTCAAGGTACAAACTAGCCCACCCACGTTGGTGGCAGGGCGGCGCTGCGCCACCTCCACCGCATGCCCCACCATCCATTGCGCCAATTGGGCCTGGGTGGTTTTTGATGCGTCGGTTTGGGCCACCAGCTTGCCGCCACGTAGCACGGCTATGCGGTGCGACACGCGCAGCACCTCACCCAGTTTGTGGCTGATGAAGATGATCGACAAACCCTGCGCCACCATCTGCGCCAGCACCTCAAACAGGCCTTGTGCCTCATCCGGCGTGAGCACGGCGGTGGGTTCATCCAAAATCAAAATACGCGCGCCGCGGTAAAGCGCCTTCAAAATCTCAACCCGCTGGCGCTCGCCCACAGACAAGCTGCCCACGCGCGCATCCGGCTGCACACCGAGGCCAAAGCGTGCCGCCACGGCCAGCAGCTTCGCACGGGCCGCCGCACGACGCGTGAAGGGCTGCCACAGCGGCTCGCTGCCCATCATGATGTTGTCCAGCACGGTCAAATTGTCGGCCAGGGTGAAGTGCTGGTGCACCATGCCAATGCCTGCGTCCAGCGCGGCTTTGGGGTTGCCGGGGGCCAGCGGTTTGCCAAAAACATCGATGTGCCCGGCATCCGCAACATAGTGCCCAAACAGGATCGACATCAGCGTGGATTTGCCCGCACCGTTCTCGCCCAGCAGCGCCAGCACCTCGCCAGCACGCAGCGCGAGCGAGATGTCGTCATTGGCCAGCAGTGGGCCAAAGCGCTTGCTGATGTGGTGGAGCTGGAGAGCGGCATCGGTCATTGATTCGAATTATGGGGGTGAGATGTTGAGGGTGCGTTTGATTCGCCATACGCTATAATATATATAGCTGACTATGCATGTTATTCTAGAGCTAGAGGGCTAAACCATTGTAAAAATAGCCAAAAACTGATTTTTTTTGATGATAATTAACCTGCGAGTTAATTTTGTTGAACTCAGCGTAAATCTGCCGTCACTACCCGCTATCATCATTGCTCTTCAACTTTTGCAAGCCTCTGCCATGAATCTGCCGACACCTGCCAACCCGGTAGACGCCGCCATCACCTCCCGCATGTCCACCCGCGCCTTCACGCAGGCACCCGTTACGCGAGAGACGATCACCGAGATTCTGCAAGTCGCCAGCCGGGCGGCGTCAGGAACCAACACGCAACCGTGGAAAGTCTACGTTCTGCAAGGCACCAGCCGGGACACGCTGGTGACCAAGGTCTGCGCCGCGCACGATGCCATTCGCGCCAACCCCGAATTGGCGGCTGAATACCGCGAAGAGTACGACTACTATCCGACGAAATGGGCCAGCCCTTACATCGAGCGTCGCCGTGAAAACGGCTGGGGGCTTTACGGCCTGCTGGGTATCGGCAAGACTGACAAAGACAAGATGCATGCGCAGCATCAGCGCAACTACCAGTTTTTTGACGCGCCAGTAGGTTTTATGTTCACCATCAACCGCGTGCTTGGGCGCGGCAGCCTGGTGGACTACGGCATGTTCTTGCAAAGCATCATGGTGGCGGCGCGTGGGCGTGGGCTGCAC
>JANNFW010000031.1:0-1658 GCA_031380235.1 Rhodoferax sp.
CCACAGCCTGAGCCAAAGCGTCTGCACTACCGGCTTTGAACAGCACACCAGTTTGACCATCGCGAATCAGCTCTTTGTGGCCCCCCACGTCGGATGCCACCAGAACCCGGCCCTGCGCCATCGCTTCAAGGGGCTTCAGCGGCGTGACCAGCTCCGTCAGGCGCATGGAATGACGCGGGTAGGCCAGCACGTCAATCAAATCGTAGTAGCGCTGAACTTGGTCGTGGGGTACGCGGCCTGTAAACACGATTTTGTCGGCCAAACCCTGGCTTTGCGCTTGCGCTTTCAGGGCTGCGTCCTGCGGCCCACCACCCACCAACAACAGGCGAGCCTCTGGCTTGTGCTTCAGAATCAAAGGCAGAGCTTCGAGTAAAAGATCAAGCCCTTCATAGGCGTAAAACGAGCCGATGAATCCGACCACGCTGGCATTGCTCAAACCAAGTTTCGCCTTGAGTGCAGAATCTGGCTCACCGCCTGGTTCGAACGATTCAATGTCTACCGCATTGGGAATCACCGTCACGTTTTCCTTCGGGATGCCGCGCCCCACAATCTCGCTGCGCAGCCCCTCACAAATCGTGAAGACATGGCTCGCCCGGCGCAGGGCCGAGGTTTCCAGCCTGCGCGTTAATGCGTAACGCAAGCTGCCCTCGGTGGTGGTGCCGTGATCCACCGCCGCGTCCTCCCAAAATGCCCGAACTTCATACACGACCGGGATACCTAACTTGCGCCCAACTCGCAGGGCTGGAATAGCGTTGAGCACCGGCGAATGCGCATGAAGAATCTGAGGGCGCAGGCGGCTCGCAACCTCCAACAGGCGCGTCTCCAGCTGCTTCATCAATGCGTTTTGGCCCAGGCCAGGCAGCTTTCCCAGCAAGCCTTTCACGGGCGGCGTGCGGTAGAAATGCCAACCGTCAACCTCCTCCTCGGGCACCTCGCAGTTAATCTGTTTGGGGCTGGTGAGATGAAACGTCTCCCAACCCAGCTTGCGCTGTTCACGCAGAATTGACAGCGTGCGAAAGGTGTAGCCGCTGTGCAGCGGGATCGAGTGATCCAGAACGTGCAGAATTTTCATGCTCAGGACGTGACGGGAACACCCATCGGCGCAGCTTCAGCAGGCACCACGTTGGTAGCCACTGGGCGATTGCCGTCGACGACTTGGCGCAAAAACGCCTCAAACATCATCAGCGTCCACAACGGCGCACTGTAGTCGCGCGCGCCGGACTGGTGGGCTTCAATCAAATGCTGCAAATAGGCGGTGTTGAACCACCCTGTTGACTTCAACCGCTCACCCAGCACTGCATCGCGCACGCGCTGCTTAAGCGGGCCGCGAAACCAGCGCGCCAAAGGCACTGAGAAACCCATTTTGGGCCGGTACAGCACCTCGTTGGGCAAGTAGGGTTCCATCGATTTCTTGAAGATGTACTTGCCTTCCTGGCCATTGATTTTGTGGCTGGAGGGTAGCGTGGCCAGCCATTCGATCAGCTCGTGATCCATCAGCGGCTCGCGCACTTCCAGCGAGTGGGCCATGCTGGCACGGTCTACCTTGGAGTTGATGTCACCGACCAGGTAGGTTTTGATGTCCAGGTATTGAATCAGCGCCAGCGGGTCGTCAGTGCCCGCCTGCGCGGCGTGGCGGTTGAAGACTTCTTGCGCGTTAT
>JANNFW010000048.1:0-3835 GCA_031380235.1 Rhodoferax sp.
CCACAGCCCGGCGATGGCGACGGGTTTGTCGGCCTTGTCGCGCAGGTCGTCGATGTACTTGCCGGTTGATTTGTCAAATGCGCAAATGCGGCCCGCGCCGCCAAAGTTGCCTACCAGCAAGGTGCCCGACAGTTTGCCAAAATTTGCGGGTGCAATCGCCAAACCCCACGGCGCGTTCAGACGCATTTCGTCGTCGTAAATCCGTACTTGCCCCCCGGCCAGGGTGAACTCCACCAGCTTGCCTTTGTTGGGCTTGTTGCCGCTGGCGGCTTCTTTGGCGGCATCCAGGGCGTCTTCTTCAGCCGCGTAAAAAGAACCTGCGGCTGCTGCGGGATCGGGGTCTGGCTGGCTGAGGGCATAGGCCACAAACACGCTGTTGCCCAGCACCTGCACGTTGAACGGCACCGGGTCGCCGGGCACTACCGCTTTGATGCCGCCGACACCTGCTGCACCCGTGCCAAACGGGTTGACAAAGCCCACCGTCGGCACTTTGGCCCAGGTCTTGTCGAGGGTGACGATTTGCGGGTTGGCGCCAAAATCAGCCAGCCACATCGTGTCCCACGTGTCGGGTTTGATGGCCACGCCGAAGAAGGCGCTACCGTCTGCCGCGCCGTCGTATTTTTCTTCTGCTCCGCCATCTACCCGCACGATCTCGCCCGTGCTGCTGCGGTCTGTCCAGCCGCTCACCTTGCCCGAATCGGTAACGAACACGAAGCGGGCCGAACCGTCAAACTTCGTGCTGCCAGCCGTTTGCCCCGAGATGCGGAAGTTCGGCCCGTTCAAATCAGCCCCGTTGAACACCACGCCGGTGATCTTGCCAGCGCTGGTTTTGTCAGTTGACGAATCCGCACCGGGTACGCTCACTTCTTTGAGCCCATCCTGAAACAAAGGCTGCAAGCTGGGTGTGGCTGATGCTTTCACATCGCCCACGTACTGCCAACTGCTGCCGCCCGCGCCCACCCAAAAATGTCCACCCGCGCCTTTGGGTCGAATCGCAATGCCCCATGCGCCCACAAAATTCGCTTCGGTGAATTTTGCTTTGTAGCTGGCTTTGTTGGCCACCAGATTGGCTTGGTCGTAGCGGTTGAGCAGGGGAGCCTGCGGCTCAACCACTGGGTCGCCGGTGCCGCTACAACCCGCCAAGTACGCCATGCCGCCCAATGCGGTGGCACCGCCCAATTGGAGGAGTAGGCGGCGTTGTGCAAGTTTTTGGATCATTGTTGAATTCATGGTTACTCACTTATAACTGATTCAGTCTACATGAGAAGTATTCGCATTCGTACTAAATTCACAATCAATTACGCTTGAATCTGTGCTAGCGCGTGAGTACAAGGTGTGCGCACGGCCCGCAACTCCTCGGGCACGCCAGGTAACGTGCTGATGCCTTCCACGAACGATGACATGCTGGGCTTGTCCAGGTACACGCATTGCTTGCCCGTTTTCTTGCAATAGTCCTTCACCTGCCAATAGGCCGTGTGGCTGATGCAGGCAGTCTGGCAGACGACGCAATCGGCAGCGGCCAGATTCGCATCCAGCCGATGGTGGTTGTGCTCAATGCCGCCATCGTGGTGTAAAAACTTGCCGCCTGCACGCTCGACTGCCTTGCGGTACAAGACCACAGCGCTGCTGCGTCCGCCCACGCACAGCACGCTTTTGTTGTCCAGGTTGATGGTGCGTGGCTCTGATTTGATTGAGTCCACAGGTATGTCTAGAGTTAACGGTTCTGCGGACTGCGCCAAGGCGGCTTCTTTGCGCTCCAGGTTCGCTGCCAACTGCTGTTTAAGCCGGGCATTCTGCTCGGCAAGGTCGTTCAGCCGCTGCGTCAGCTTCTCGCGCGAGTCCAACTTTTCAACCGACAGGCGCAGTGCCTCCAACTGCAATCTCAACGCGTCGTTTTGCGCTTGGACTCCGACCAACGCGGCATCAGTCTCAACCACCTGCTGACGATGTGCCGCAGCTTCCTGCGAATGCTGCTGTTGCATTTCTAAAAGCTTCACACGTGCGGCCTCAAGCTCGGCCACGCGCTGGGCATTTAGCTTTCTGGCTTGAGTGAGCGCCTGTGTATCACGGCGGGTCTCAGTGCCCACGCGGTGCTGGATCATGTGGATGTCATGGCCAATTTGCGTCATGACAGCTTTGTCCGCGCGCGGGTGCGTCAGGCTGGCCCACAAGGCACCCGCCAGGCTGGTGGTGTCGTCCTCACCCGAGATGGCGCCGCGCCACAGTGCCGCGACTGCGTCCTCAGACTTCGCTGCTAAAAACTGTTTGATTTGTTTTTGAAAGCTTCTGTCCAATTCTCTTTGTACCAACTCAATCAAGGGGGTGCGTGAGCTGCATGCTTGCACCACCACCGAGTGAACTTCGTAATCGCCCACGATGCATGGCGATTTGTAGTGTTTGACGACCAGGCGGCGTAGCGCCTCGATCGAGAAGCACACACCGATGATGGAGCAGTGCAGCTCAATGGGTAGCTCCCACAGGCGGGTGCGGCGTGAGCTTTGGCTGGCACAAGCCGGGGCAGAGGCACAGGCGAAGGTAGAGGTGTGCCCCTCAATGCAAGCTGTCGCCGCCTCTGGCGTTGCAGCACCACGGTGCTTGCAACACTGCGCGACCGCCTGTTGTTGAAGCGTTTTTGTCAGGCCAAAGGTGGTCATTCAAATCAAATGTCAAATGCTTTGGCTAGTTGCGAGATGCGTTTGCGAAGCGGGGTACAAGGTGGGCAGACCATCGCTTGGATGACGCGAGATTTACAACCCGAACAAAAATATTACCACGAATGAGAATGATTCGTATATACTTTGTTTGCGCTTTAGTTGTATTTCTCTGTTAGCTAGCCACTACAGCCCGCCAGCAGCCCTCGCGCTGCAAGCCAGCTCACACAGCCAGCCGTTGCCAACTTCATTGTTCAACTGTTTCAAGGCTTTACTGTGGCTCACTTGACTTCGCTTTCCGCTTCCGGTTCTTTCACATCCACGCCACTACCCGCAGCTCTCGCTCTGTACAGATTACCGCTGCTCATCGGCGTGATCAGCCTGGGTTGGGCCACCGGGCTTTGCGCCCAGACGGCACCTGCCACCTTAAAAGAGGTGGTTGTCAGCGGCTCGCGCACTGAGCAAATTAGCGACGACCTGCCGGCCTCCATCGACATCATTAACAGCCGCGCGCTGGAGGACGGGCAGATTCTGGACATTCGCGATGCCGCAAAAAATCTGCCCAATGTGTCGGTGCGGCGTGCGCCATCCCGCTTTGGCCCGGTGCAAAGCAGCACTGGGCGCGATGCCAACGCGGGTTTCAACATTCGCGGGCTCGATGGCAACCGTGTGCTGATGCTGGTGGACGGCATTCGCGCGCCGCGTGCGTATGTGTTTGGTGCCAGCGCGTTCGGACGCGATTACTTTGACATCAGCCTCTTGAAGCGGATTGAAATTGTGCGCGGCCCCGCATCCGTACTGTATGGTTCGGATGGGGTGGCGGGGTTGGTCAACTTCATCACGCACGAGCCGCTGGATTTTCTTGATGGGGGAAATACAGTTGGCGGCAAGCTGGCCATCGCCAGCAGTGGTGACGATGAAGGACTGAAGTTGAGTGGCACCGTCGCAGGCCGGTTCAATGAATCGGCGCAATGGTGGCTGTACCGGTAAGAGGCGTGCGTGCACGCGCTGTCAGCAGGTCGTAGGTGGTCGTTTTGCCGACGTGCTCCAGCGTGACGACGTGTTTTTGCGATGCCGTGGGGCTCAATACCACTTTGGCGAGCAAGCCGTCTGCTCGATTTTTCTCGGGGTTGGGCAGGGTGCGGTCTGCATTGAACGCGCCATTGCTGCCCTGATTCAGCAAA
>JANNFW010000075.1:0-2305 GCA_031380235.1 Rhodoferax sp.
CAAAAACTCGCGGCGAGCATCACTGTCGGGCTTTCTTTTGCGCAGCCGCTCGCTTTGGGCGACCAACCAGCGGATGTAGATCAGGCGCGATTCGGTGTTGTTGAACTCGGGGATCGGCGGCGCGCTGTTGGTGATGGCGGAACTCAGGGCGCTGCGCACTGAGTCCACCAGGGGTTCTTCGAGTTGGCCACCAGCCCTTGCCTGCTCCGCAAAAAGCAGCGAACCAAGCCCAATCAACGAGAGCTGAAGTCCTTTTCGTCGTGATGTGAGTGCATCAGGAACAACCAAAACGTTCATGCCGCCAGTTTCGCGATCACCAATTTCGCGATATCAGCCAGCGCCACCTTGCTGGATTCGGCTTCGCGGCGGTGCTGGTATTCAACCTGGCCTTCTTTCAACGTGCGGTCACCGATCGTGATGCGGTGCGGCACGCCGATCAGCTCCCAGTCAGCGAACATGGCACCGGGGCGTTCGTTGCGGTCGTCCAGAATCACGTCAACGCCAGCGACCATCAAGTCGGCATAGAGTTTGTCTGCCGCAGCTTTTACCTCGGGGAAGCGATCTGGCGAGATCGGGCACAGCACCACGGTGAAGGGGGCCAGCGCGTCGGGCCAGATGATGCCTTTGTCGTCGTGGTTTTGCTCGATGGCGGCTGCGGGCAGGCGGGTGATGCCGATGCCGTAGCAGCCCATTTCCATGAACGCGGGTTTGCCGTTTTCATTCAGGAAGGTCGCGTTCATCGCCTTGCTGTACTTGGTGCCGAGGTGAAACACGTGGCCCACTTCAATGCCGCGTTCAATCGCCAGCACGCCCCTGCCGTCCGGCGAGGCATCGCCTGCGACGACGTTGCGGATGTCGGCGACGATCGCGGGCTCGGGCAGATCACGGCCCCAGTTCACGCCGGTCATGTGAAAGTCGGGCGCGTTGGCACCGCAAATCCAGTTGGACATGACGGCCACATCGCGGTCAACCACCACATTGGCAGGTTTCAGCATGCCGATGGGACCGAGGTAGCCTGGCTTCGTGCCAAAGTGCGCTTCGATTTCAGGCACCGTCGCAAAGCGGAAATCGGTCAGCCCGGACAGCTTGCCGACCTTGATTTCATTCATATCGTGGTCGCCGCGCAGCAGCAGCAGCCACACCGTAGTTTTGACGGCTTCGCCTTTGTCATTTTTTTGATCCGTCGCAAGCACCAGCGATTTCACCGTGGTTTTCAGCGGAACCCCTAAAAACTCAGCGACATCTGCACACGTGCTTTTACCGGGCGTTGGTGTTTTGGCCATCTCCTGAGTTGCCGCGCCGCGTGGGGTGGACGGCGCAAGTGCCTCCGCCTTTTCCATGTTGGCGGCGTAGTCGCTGGTGGGGCAATAAACAATCGCGTCTTCGCCCGTGGCAGCAATGACCTGAAACTCTTCAGACAGGTCGCCGCCAATCGCACCGCTGTCTGCAGCCACCGCACGATAGCTCAGTCCAAATCGGTCAAAAATTTTGCGATAAGCACCTGCCATGACTTGGTAGCTGGCTTTGGCCGTAGCCACATCACGGTCAAAGCTGTAGGCATCTTTCATGATGAACTCGCGCGAGCGCATCACGCCAAAGCGCGGGCGGCGCTCATCGCGGAACTTGGTCTGAATATGGTAAAAATTGCGCGGCATCTGCTTGTAGCTTTTGATTTCCTGGCGCGCAATGTCGGTCACCACCTCTTCGCTGGTGGGCTGGATGATGTAGTCGCGGTCATGCCGGTCTTTAACGCGCAGCAACTCGGGGCCCATCTTCTCGAAGCGGCCCGTCTCTTGCCAAACTTCAGCGGGTTGCACCACGGGCATTAGCATCTCTACCGCACCGGCGCGGTTCATTTCTTCGCGCACGATGGCCTCCACCTTGCGCACGACCCGCAGGCCCATGGGCATGTAGGTGTAGATGCCCGCGCCGAGCTTCTTGATCAAGCCAGCGCGCATCATCAGCTTGTGACTGACCACTTCAGCATCGGCAGGGGCCTCTTTTTGAGTTGAGATAAAAAATTGCGAGGCTTTCATGGGGTCTTTTCAATCACAATAAAGTAGCAAATAAATGAATAAATCGGGGGGCAATCGGGGGTAAATCGTAACTTGAACCGCCAAAACACTTGATGCACAGCGCGCGCTGTGCATAATGGAAGCAGTTTAAAAATTGGGGTTTGATTATGCTTGACCGGGACGGTTTTCGGCCCAATGTCGGCATCGTCTTGCTCAACCAGAAAAATCAAGTGTTCTGGGGCAAGCGCATTCGTACCCACTCGTGGCAGTTTCCGCAGGGTGGCATTGAC
>JANNFW010000142.1:0-2256 GCA_031380235.1 Rhodoferax sp.
GCCTCGCTGTTGCCCGGTGTGAAGGTTCGCATGGGCACGAAGGCGCTGCCGCACGCGGGTATCGGCGTTGCGGCTTACGCGTGGAGCACCTCACCGCTGCGCCGCTACACCGATCTGGTCAACCAGTGGCAGATCATCGCCTGCGCCAGGCATGGCAAAACTGCAGCGCTGGCGGCACCGTTCAAGCCCAAAGATGCCGAGCTTTTCTCGATCATCAGCAGTTTTGATGCGGCTTACTTCGCCTACAACGGTTACCAGGGTGCGATGGAGCGGTTTTGGACGCTCAAATACCTGCAACAAAACAATATCAGCGAAATCACCGCCACGGTATTTAAGGAGAACATGGTGCGTGCCGATGACATGCCCCTGGTGCTGCCCGTGATGGGGGCAGCCAATTTGCCGCGCGGTGCGCATGTGCGCGTCAAGCTCGGTGATATCGATGAAATATCGCTGGACATCGCGGGCACCGTGGTGGAGCGGTTGGATGTACAGGATGATGAGGATGCGCAGGAAGATGACAGTGACGATGAACCCGTGGCAGGCCCCATCGCAATTGCGGTTGACATGAACGAAGCTGAGGCTGTAGCAGCGGATGTCGCAGTCGCCACTGCGGTGCCAGGGCCGTAAACTTGCGTCTCATGAACCTGAAGCAATTCAGCACCCTCCAAATCGCGCTTGGCGTGTCTATTGCCGTGCATGCTGTCTTGCTCACCGTGCGCTTTGTAGACCCTGAATCTTTCAACCGTGTGTTTCAGGACACGCCGCTGGAGGTGATCCTGGTCAACGCCCGCACCAACGACAAGTTGGAGCGCCTTGACATGGCCAAAGCCATCGCCCAAGCCACGCTGGCAGGCGGCGGTGATGCGGACAAAGGCCGCGCCACAACGCCGCTGCCGCCCAGCGCCCTGTCTGAAGCGGGGGACGCGCAGGAGGAAGAAACCCGCCGCCAACTACAGTCCTTGCAAGAGCAGCAAAACCGGATGCTGGCGCAGGTTAAAAACCAGTTGGCCGCGCTGCCACCGCCCCTGCCCAACCGCCCTGGTGCCACACCGGACCAGCAGGCGGCCGAAGAAAAGCGCCGCCGCCTGATCAAGCTGCTGGCGGAGATTGAGCGGCGCATCAACACCGAAAACGCACGGCCCAAAAAGCGCTACATCAGCCCCGCGACGCGCGAGGAGGTGTATGCGATTTACTACGACGGCCTGCGTCGGGCGATTGAGGAGAAGGGCACCGAAAACTTTCCCGAGGTCGGTGGTAAAAAACTTTACGGTGAGCTGACCATGATCGTCACCGTGAATTTCGACGGCAAGATTCTGCAAACCGAAATCGTGGAGAGCTCGGGCAACCGCTCGCTGGACCGGCGGGCAGAGGCGATTGCCCGCAACGCCGGCCCGTTTGGTGTGTTCAACGAGGCGATGCGGCGCAAGGCGGATCAGATACTGGTGGTGTCGCGCTTCAAGTTCACGCGGGATGAGACGCTGGAAACCCGTTTGACATCGCAATGAGAGCCGTATTGCGTTGGGTGTTGCTTTTGATCACCGCTTTTTTTGCGCTGCAACTGTTCTTTGTAGCGCGTATCGGTTTGATGGCGGTGGTCAACCCGCAATCCAGCGCGTTCGAGCGCTCGGAGGTCTGGCGATTGGCAACAGAAAAAACCGAATTGCGCTGGCGTCAAAAATGGGTCGATTACGACGATATTTCAGACAACCTGAAGCGCGCTGTGATCGCCTCAGAAGACGACGGTTTTCTGTTTCATGATGGCGTGGAGTGGGACGCGCTGGAGAAAGCCTGGGAGCGCAACGCCAAGACGCAGTCGATGCTGGAGTCTCGGGAGCAGGCGCGGGAGCAGGCACGCAAGAAGCCGTCGGGTCGAACCCCCAAAATAATCGGCGGCTCCACCATCACGCAGCAGCTTGCCAAAAATCTGTTTCTGTCGGGTGAGCGAACGCTTTTGCGCAAAGGGCAGGAGTTTTTACTCACGGGCATGCTGGAAATCATGCTCAGCAAAGAGCGCATCCTCGAGATTTATCTCAATAATGTCGAATGGGGCGAAGGCATTTTTGGCGCGGAGGCGGCAGCGCAGGCCTATTTAAAAAAGTCTGCGGCCAAGCTGGTACCGATTGAGGCAGCTCGGCTGGCGGTGATGTTGCCTCGGCCGAAGTATTTTGAGAAGCTGCCGAATTCGCAGTACCTTGCAGCGCGATCAGCCTCCATAGCGGCGCGCATGTCGGGCGCGCAGCTCCCATAGCTATCATC
>JANNFW010000148.1:0-2171 GCA_031380235.1 Rhodoferax sp.
GTAGCTTTGCGTGGGCTTGACGATGGGCGCGCTGACCGAATACTTCAGCTTTTCCTTCAGTTCACGCAACCGTTTCTTCGCATTGGCAAAAGCCTCGGGCGTGCGCGGGTCGGCATAGACGATCAGGTACAGCTTGCCCGAGAGGTTGTCGATCACCGCCAGTTCTTCGCATTGCAAGAGCAGGATGTCGGGGCAGCCCAGGCCATCAGGCGGGCAAGAATTTTCGAGCTTTTTCTCGATGTAGCGCACTGCGTCATAACCAAAATAACCCGCCAAGCCGCCGCAAAAGCGCGGCAAACCAGGCCGCAGCGCTACTTTAAAACGCTTTTGATAGTCTGAAATGAAGTCCAGCGGGTTGACTTTCGATGTCTCGACGACCACGCCGTCTGTCACGACTTCGGTGACTGCATCTGCGCCAAATCCGCTGGCGTGCACCAGCGTTCGTGCGGGCAGGCCGATGAAGCTGTAGCGGCCAAAGCGCTCACCGCCGACGACGGATTCCAGCAAAAAGCTATGTTTGCCCGCTTGCGTTGAGTAAGCCAGCTTCAAGTAGAGAGAGAGCGGAGTTTCGAGATCCGCAAAGGCTTCCAGCATCAAGGGGATGCGGTTGTAGCCCTGCGCGCTCAAGGATTTGAATTCAAGTTCGGAGATCATGAGGGAGCCTTTTATCGAGGTCAGGTTCTGTTGGCCTGAGCGGCTGCAGCTAAGCAGCGTTCATTCAAATGATGGCCTTGTCATCATGATGACGGGTCAATGTGACGAGCCAAGGCCATGAGTGGTTTGGCCGAGGGAAGCGTGGAAAAGCGTGGAGACGTGTGGTGACGCGTGAAAAAAGCTTCGTGCTCAGCCGAGCGCGCTCAAGTGACGCCAGGGCCAGGCTCCCCGGTCACTACAACCTTCGATGCTGATGCGGTGAATGAACATGCGTGAAGTGTAGCAAAGCAGTAAACCGCTACTAATTGGCGATTAACCGGCACTTTTTGGCATCAACGCGCTCGAAAACCCTGTTGCTTTTGACGAGGGCGCTATATTAAAGTGCTCCAGATCGGCGCTTGTGCGCTTCTCGGAAACATTATGAAAATTCTTAAACTTAAATCGCTGCTTCTGGTGGCCAGTCTGGGCGTCTTCAGCCTCTTTCCTGCCACGTCGTTCGCAGCGGTCGTTGAAGTTCAGGGCGTCAAGTTCCAGGACGCGCTTGATTTGCGTGGCACAAAATTGCAGCTCAATGGCGCGGGCACCCGGTACAAGGGGCCGTTCAAGGTGTACGTGGCCGGCCTGTACCTTGGCAAACCCGCGTCAAACCTGGACGAGGCCGTGGCACAACCCGGCCCCAAGCGCGTCACGATCACCATGGTGCGCGAGATTGACGCGGGTGAGCTGGGCAAGCTGCTCACACGCGGCATCGAAGACAACACGCCCAAAAGCGAGTTTTCGAAGTTGGTGCCCGGTCTGATCAAGATGGGGCAGGTGTTCTCCGAGAACAAAAAGCTGGTGCCGGGCGACAATTTCACCATTGACTGGGTGCCCGGTGTTGGAACCGTGTTGACCATTAAAGGCAAGCCGCAGGACGAGGCTTTCAAAGAACCCGAATTCTTCAAGGCCATCCTGTCGCTGTGGCTCGGGTCGGTGCCTGCCGACTGGAAGCTCAAGGATGCGCTGTTGAACATCAAATAGAGCTGCCCGTGCGTGGCACGAACTGCGCAAGTTTTCCACCCGTAGTTTTGCTATATAAAAGATAGCTGTTTATGTATGTTATTCGAGAGCTAGAAGGCGATTTGGCTTGTATTTCTGAGCAAACGTCGGTTTCGCGCTTAATTTGACTACATTTGTGGTAAATTGGTCGTATTGTCAACCATTGCAGCCTGGTCGTTGTAGCGCGGCATGGGTTATGAGGAAACGATAGACTGTGAGCCCAGGAGTCTGCCCATGACACGATCTCGCCCCGCCTCTCTAGCGCGATTCGCCACAACTCTCGCAATCACAATAGCGTGTCCGGTGTGGTTCGCGGCCTGCTCCAAAGCGCCCGACGCGGCGGCACCCGTGGCAGTCATTGGCAAACCCGCGACTGCCGCCACGAATGCGCCTGCCGCTGTCCAATGGGTCAAGCCCGAGGGTGCCAGTCTTGATGCCATTTTTGCCAAGGCCAAAGCGGACAACAAGCCTGTGCTCCT
>JANNFW010000159.1:0-2507 GCA_031380235.1 Rhodoferax sp.
TTCCTGTCAGCTTCAACGTGGTGGGCGAAGTATTGCCACACATCCGCTCGGGCAAGCTGCGTTCGCTGGCCATGACCACGCCGCAGCGCTCGCCATTCTTGCCCGACGTGCCGACGATGACCGAAGTCGGCTTCAAGGACATCGCCATGTTGGAGGCGCTGGGCTGGTATCTGCCCGCCAAAACACCCATGGACACCGTGCGCAAACTCAATGCCCTGGTACGCGAAGCCCTGCAAACGCCCGAATTCATCGAGTCGCTGGCCAAAAGCGGCTTGCAGCCCCTGCACCAGTCGCCGGAAGAGTTTGCGGCCTTGCTGAAGAAAGACACCGCGCACTGGGCTGCAGCGGCCAAGGCCACTGGTTTCACGGCGGAAGACTAGCCCCGTGCTGCAGTTGACAGGGGCGCAGGCGCTGGTGCGCGTGCTGCTGGCGGAAGGCATCGGTTTTGTATTTGGCATTGTGGGCGGCAAGCTGGCGCCTCTGATCCATGCCATCTCGCAGCAGCCTTCGATTCGTTACGTGGGTGTGCGCCACGAGGCGGCGGGGCCGATGATGGCAGCGGCGGTGCACGCAGGCTCTGGCCGCATGGCGGTGGCGCTGGGCGAAATGGGCCCCGGCGGACTGAATCTGGCCAGCGGCATGGGCGTGGCCTTCGGCAACAACCTGCCGCTGTTGGCCATCACCACCAACCAGCACCGCGCCGCAGCGTACCCGCACAGTGGCATGTTCATGGATCTGGACACCCGCGCCGTGATGGCCCCCATCACCAAATGGAACGCCACGGTGATTGACGCCCGCCGCATCCCGGAGCTGGCGCGCCGCGCCTTTCGCGAAGCTTTGGGCGGCCGGCCTGGCCCGGTGCATCTGGACATTCCGCAGGACGTGCTCTCGGGTATCTGCGAGTTTGCCGACGATGAATTTGACTTGCCCCCCTCGCGTTACCGTGCCACCACCGGGCCGCGCCCCAGTGCGCAGGGCGTGCAGGATGCGGTTGCCGTGTTGCACAGCGCCAAGCGACCTTTGCTGGTGGCTGGTGGTGGCGTGGTCACCAGCGGCGCCGCGCTACAAGTGCGCCAACTGGCGGCTTTGCTGAATGCCCCCGTGGTGCCCACACAAATGGCGCTGGGTGTGGTGCCCAGCAGCAGTCCGCATTTCATCGGCCATGGCGGCCTGATCGCTGGCGAGGCGGTGCGCCAGGCCTTTGAGCAGGCCGATGTCATCCTCTCGGTCGGTTGCCGGTATTCGTCGTGGATGTGGGATGACAAAGGCCCGTTTGCGCGCCGCCAGCACCGCCTGGTCAACATCAACATTGACCCTTCGGCACTGGGTCACCCGGCTGCGCACGAGGTCGCCCTGCAAGCCGACGCCGCGCTGGCGCTTGATGACCTGCTGGCTGCTTTGGCTGACTTGGGTGGGAGCCCTGCTTTGAATGTCGAGGCAAACTGGCTCAGTCAGCGCCGCGCCGCGCGGGCCGTTTATGAGTCCGCGTTGAATGCCATGGCGGCAGAAGACACTGAGGTGATGCACCCCGCTGCCCTGGCGCGAGCGATAGCGCAGGCATTGCCAGAAGATGCATTGGCGGTTTACGACGGCGGCCACACCACCTTTTGGAGCAATGACTTCACGCCCGTGCACGACGTGCGCACGCGCTTTCACGAGCCCGGCATGAGCCACCTGGGCTTTGGCCTGACTTACGCCATAGCGCTGCAACTGCAACACCCAGGGGCGCTGGTGGTGAACATCACCGGTGATGGCTCATTCGGCTTTACGCTCAACGAACTGGACACGGCGCGCCGCTACAGGCTGCCTGTGCTCACCATCATCCACAACAACGCGGCCTGGGGCATCATCCGCTCGGGGCAGCGCAAGCAGCTTGATTTTGAGATGGGCACCGGCCTGGAAGACACCGACTACGCTGCCATTGCGCGCGGTTTTGGCTGCTATGGCGAGGTGGTTACGCGCGCTGAAGAAATTGCCCCTGCAATGCAGCGCGCACTGGCATCCAAGCTGCCTGCCGTGCTGGATTGCCGCACCCGTTTTGTGCCGCACCCGGCCAGCCCGATGTTTGGCAGCATGAACAAATATGGTTTTGAGGCCTTGACCCGGCTGAAGGCCTGAGCTAATTGAGCCAGCAGAGAGCCTGCCCGCCCGCATCAGCGCCGCTGTCAGATAATTTCCGCAAATTCCTGTTTTTTTGAAAGACCCTATGTCCGCACTCACCCTGGCCCAGGCCAACACCATCCTTACCGTGGCCGTGGCCAAGGCCCGCGAAGCCGGCTACAAACCCATGGGCATCGCCGTGCTCGACGCCTCCGGCAACCTCAAGGCCTTTGCCAGCGAAGACGGCGCCAGCATGTTCCGTTTTGACATCGCCCGCGCCAAGGCATGGGGCGCAGTGGGCATGGGCGCTTCCAGCCGCGTGCTGATGCAACGGGCCAAAGACAACCCCAACTTCTTTGTCTCGCTGTCAGCCACGTCAGACGGCAAATTCCTGCCGCAAACCGGCG
>JANNFW010000170.1:0-1563 GCA_031380235.1 Rhodoferax sp.
GCACAGAATGATAAATTCTAACGGGGGTCAGGTGTTCTCAACATTGACGCTTAACTGCCCTATTCGCTGCGCAGCAGCGCCCGCGACTGGTTGGCGGGCAGCGCAATGCGAGCCGCGCAAAAATCGGCCGCAATGGGCAACTCGCGGCCACCCCGATCTACCAGCACGGCCAGTTTGACGCTGGCCGGACGGCCATAGTCAAACAGCTCGTTGATCACCGCACGAATCGTGCGCCCGGTATAGAGCACGTCGTCCAAGATGATGATGTCAGCCCCGTTCACATCAAACGGCAGGCTGGTCTGGCCGCCGGCACTCAAACCCCGCTTGGCAAAATCATCGCGGTGCATGGCTGACGAGATCGTGCCTGCGCGGCCTTCGAGCTTCAAGTCCTGCTGCAACTGCGCGGCCAGCCAAGCGCCGCCGGAGGTGATGCCGATCAGACGCGTCTGCGGCCCCAGCATGGATTTCACGCCGTCGCGCAAGCTGCCATAAAGGGCTTGCGCATTCAATTGAAGGTTCAATCCAGACCTCGCAAAAACTGTTCCAAAATAATGCAGGCCGATGCAGCATCCGCATCTTTTGCGCCTGAAGAAAGGGCCTCGGTTGTGCTGTAGCGCTCGTCCACCTCAAACACCGGCAGGTTGAATCGCCCGTGCAGTTGACGGCCAAAACGCCGCGCGCGATGGGTGTTTTCGTGTTCAGCACCGTCGGGGTGAAACGGCACGCCGATCACCAACGCATCAGGCTGCCATTCACGCAACAAATCCGCGATCTTCGCAAAACGAGCATCACCTTCTGCGTGGATGCTGCCCTGAGGCTGCGCAGTTCGTGTCAAGCGATTGCCCACCGCCACGCCGGTTCGCTTCTGGCCGAAATCCAATGCCAAGAAGGTGGCTAGCCCGGGCGCAACAGACAGGTGGGTTGGAGCCACCACAGCACTCATGCGTGGCCTGCCTCGGGCGACAGCGTCCACGACTGCAGGCCCAGCAGCAGTAAGGCTTTGTCATAGCGCTCCGCCACAGGCGTGTCGAAAATGACCGAGATGTCCGCTCCCACGGTGAGCCAACTGTTCTCGCCCAGTTCGGATTCAAGCTGGCCCTGTGCCCAGGCCGAGTAGCCCAGGGATATGAGCACTTTGCGCGGCCCGGCACCGTTTGACAAAGCTTCTAGGACGTCTTTGGACGTGGTCATCTCCAGCCCGCCTTGAATCGTCATGGTCGATGCATAGACCGCATCGCCAGGCTTGTCTTCTGAGGCGAAAGAGGGTTCGTGCAGAACAAAGCCGCGCTCAGTCTGCAGAGGGCCGCCCTGGAACACGGGGGCTTTGATCAAGTCCGTGCGCATCAGCGGCAGATCGACCTTGTCAAACAGCACCTTGAGGTTGATGTCACTGGGTTTGTTGATCACCAGCCCTAGCGCGCCGCGCTCGCTGTGCTCGCACACGTAGATCACACTTTTAGAGAACAACTCGTCTTGCAGGCCGGGCATTGCAATCAGAAAATGATGCGTGAGGTTAATCGGTGCAGAATCGAGCGGCATAACTTAATTTTAGCGGCGATCATG
>JANNFW010000226.1:0-3816 GCA_031380235.1 Rhodoferax sp.
GAGGCGCAGGCCGTTTTGCGCCGCGATGGCGGGCAGTTCGGGAAATTGCGCGGCGCTGTAGGTGCGGATGTGGCTGGTGACGGTGGCCAACTGCTTCAAGTCGGCAGCAATCAACGCCTGGGCGGGCACTTCGCGCACCCACGGTGCATCTTCGCGACCAAACGGCGCGTAGGTCAGGCCATTGACACGGGCCTGCACATCCGGCGCGGGTGGGGTTGAACCCACGCTCGACCAAAACAGGTAGTTCGCCAGCGCCATGGCGGCGGCCAGCAGAACGGCGGCTGAAAATCGGCGGGGGCCGCTAATGACAGGTGCAGTGGCAGGGGCGGGGGCAGGCAAAAGGAGTTTCAAAATGCGGGGGCGAAAGGTGGATTTAGTCGTTAGGGGTAGTCTCGCGCAGTGATCATTACCTTACACTGCGTCAGACTTAGCTCTCTGATTTAGCACCCCGTTGCAAGTTCCATGCAACTTCAATCCCCAAAGCACCCCCCTTTACCCTCAGGCCAGCGTGGGGTTTGGGCCGCGCCGCTGATCCAGGCCATTGCCCTACTGATCGTGCTGGGCTGGTGGGTGGCACGAAGTGTGCCATTTTCACTTAGCGCGCGGGCGGATTCCGTGTCCAGCGCATCTCAAATGCTACCGTGCGTTTCGTACTCGCCCTTTCGTATGAGAGACGGTCACGGGGAGGTTAACCCCTTTAACCCGCAGGCAAGCGTCACTCCCGCGCAGATTGAAGCAGATTTGCGCATCCTCAAAACCCGCACGAATTGCATCCGCACCTACGGCCTCTCCCAGGGGCTGGATGCCGTACCCGCCGTCGTGCAGAAGCTGGGCATGCGCATAAAACTGGGCGTGTGGCTGGCTCGTGATGAGGCCCAAAACCGGCTGGAGCTCGAGCGTGGCATCGCGCTGGCCCGTCAATACAAAGATGTGGTGGATCTGCTGGTGGTGGGCAACGAGGTGCTGCTGCGCCGGGAACTCTCGCCCGAGGCGCTGAGCAAAATTTTGGCCGATGCCAAACAGCGTTCGCCCGTGCCTGTGACGTACGCGGACGTGTGGGAATTCTGGCTGCGCCATGCGCTACTGGCGCAGCATGTCGATGTCATCACCGTGCACATCCTGCCGTATTGGGAAGACGACCCTGTGGCGGTGAAGGACGCTGTGACCCATGTGGTCAGCATCGCCGCCAAAGTGCAGCAGCAATTTGTGGGCAAGCCCATTTGGGTGGGTGAAACCGGCTGGCCCGCAGCGGGGCGGCAACGTGCGGGTGCGGTGCCGGGGCGGGTTGAGCAGAGCCGGTTTGTGAGTGAGCTGCTGGCGCGCGCGGGCGGGCTGAACTACAACGTAATCGAAGCCTTTGACCAACCGTGGAAGCGCTCGTTTGAAGGAGCCATGGGCGGCTATTGGGGTCTGTTTGACGCAGTGGGCCAGCCGCGCGTGGCTTTACGTGGCAGCGTGGTGGAAGATGCGCGGTGGTGGCGTGGGCCGCTGAGTGCGTTGATCGGTGGCCTGGCAGGTGTCATCTTTGCCTTTCTGCTTCGTGTGCGCAGGTCGCCCATCGTGCTCGCGTGTGCGCTGCTCGGCGCGCTAGCCCCCGTGCAGTGGCTAATGATGCAGCAATGGGACAGAAGCCCGCGTGAGCAGGCCCTGAGCGCGTTGCTGGCAGCGATCAGCACCGCAGCCACGCTGGCGACTTTTTTGCCGAGGTTCACCAAGACCCATGATCTGATCCGCATCGTGGTGCTTTTTGCAGCGTCCACCGCCGCCCTGGTGCTGCTGCTGGACGCGCGCTACCGGCCCTTCCCGTGGTGGTGGTTTTTGGCACCCACGGCAGCGCTGTTGGCGCACCGTGCGAGCACTTGGGAATCGACATTCAAAGCATCGAATGAAGCGCGCCTGCTCGCGGCAGTTTTAGCAGTCTGCGCTTTGCTGATTGGGTTGACCGAGGGCTGGCGCAACGCTCAGGCTTTGTCGTACTGCGCGCTCTCACTGGCGCTGGCGGGAGCGGCGGGGTGGCCCTCACGTACAAAAACCAGCAATGCCATTAACGCAGCAGGCGCGCAAAACTCGGTGGTGTAGAGAATCAAGCCAGCGCATGCTGCAAAAAGCGCAGCAGCCGCTACGCTGCGCCAGCCCGTCACCGTCGCAATCACCGCCAAAACCAGCGCCGCCCAGCCAAGGCGCTGGTTGACAAAGGCCTGGATGATCCACGTCCGCACGCTGCACCACGCGTCCTGCGTGCCGCCGTCGCATCGCGCCGTCATATCGGCGGGTTCGATCAAGCCGTGGCGTGCCGCGGCTGCGAGCGCCAAAGCGGTGGCGCCAATCAACACGACATAGACAGCGGTGCGCAAGCCCGTCATGGTTGCGACTTCAGTGCAGCCGTTTTGGGAGCCCCTGAATCAAACACCTCCAGCAGCAGCCGTGTGAAGTCAAACAGCGTCCCCACGCGTGGCTCAGCAGGCTCCAGCCCTGGCTTGAAGCCACGTGCGACAAAGCGTTGCAGCAACTCGGCATCGGTGCTGATAACGTGAATCGGCACATCCCAGGTCGCGCCTTCGCCCGTCACATTGGCGGCGGGTTGGTGGTCGCCCAGCACGATGAAAATCGCTTCCCGCGCGCGCGCTTGTGCGAGGTAGCCCGCAAGCCACTGGTAGTTGTAGTCCATCATCCCGGTGTAGCCGGGCCGCATGTTGAACCAGTCTTCCTTTTGGGCGATGACGGCAGCCATCTGTGCCTCATCAAACGGTTTGTCGGTCAATATCTTCGCCCAGTCTGCCAGATAGGGCGGCACCGGGTGAAACGGCATGTGACTGGTGATGGACGGGAACCAGGTAAAGCGCTTGGGCGACTGCGCGGTGATGGGCTGCAACTGGTTAAGGCGCGCCAGCACGAACTGGTCGGGCAGCGTCCAGTAACCCAGCTTGGGGCCTTTGTAGCCCAAGTCGCGCGCATCCAAGAATTGATCAAATCGGTAAAACGACTTCTCGGGCCAGTCCCAAGTGAGGGCCGGGTAGACGCCAAGGGTCTGATAGCCACGATCACGAAACAGCGTGATCAAAGTAGGACGCTCGGTGGTCAGCAGCAGGTCATGCACGATCGGGTCACTGGTGTTGATGCCCGAGAGCAGGGCCAGATGCGCCAACTCCGAGCCGCCACCAAACGTTGTCGATGATGCAAAAGCCGACATCACCTGCATGCCGCTGGCCTTGATTTGCGCCGCCAGCGCCTCGCGCGAGGGCTTGAGCTGGGCGTGCATCGCCGCATTGCTGAAGGCCACGCGGCCATACGATTCCAGCAAAAACAAGTTGACATCCACGCCGCGCAGGGCGGCCAGATCAGAATCAAACGCGGGCGACGGCGCCAGTATCTTTTGCTGATGCCGTTCTGCAAACGCCGTGCCGAGCAGCTTGGCCTGGCGGATGTAGGTGGGTAGAACGGGCTTTGAAATGTAGGGCCAGGTGGCGACCACGCCATTCACATTGGCCACAGAAACGGCTACCGCACCCAGTGTGATGATGAGCGCCCACGGTCGTTTAAGCACATACGGCGCGGCCTCGCGTCCCGCCACCTTGATCGATAGTCTCAACACGGTAAAAACCAGCCAGATGAGCGTTATGACCGCGACGACAGCCGCCACCGACACCCACGCCGGATAGCTTTTGAGCGACACCCACACCACACGCGGAATTTGCAGCGCGTCCCAATACAGGTTGATGTCGCGCCCGAACAGCGCAGGCGCGGTGGTGTCGAAATAGCGGCCAAACACCAACAGCAAATAGCCCATCGTCAACGCCGCAATCACACCGCGAGACA
>JANNFW010000304.1:0-2410 GCA_031380235.1 Rhodoferax sp.
ACGATGTTGTTGGTGCGCGCATCAACCTTTGACAGCACTACCAGCGCAATGCGCCGATCGAGCCCGGTGGCGGTCATAGCGGCTGCGATGAAGCAGGCCGCTGCCACCAGCGCAACCGCGCTGTTGGAGAAGCCGCCCAGCGCCAGCCCCAGCGCCGCGCCCGTGCCCATGTCAGCACCTGCGGGCTTGGCCGCATCGGGCACGTAGGCCAACAAAAAGACCATCAACGCACCGATGACCACCGCGCTCACCGCGTAGTCAAGCGCCTCGGTCATCCAGACAAGCACGGCAAACGCGAGGATGGCCAACATCACCTGGCCCGATAGCGGCAGGCCTTGTGGCGTGGGCATCAACACGATGGCCAGCAGTGCCGCGACCGCGGCAAACAGGCCTACCCGCTTGACGGTCAGGCCGTCGGCTGCCGATTCAGTTGTCATGACTTTCTGCGTGGGTTAACGTGGACAAAGAGCGCGGTCAAAGAGATGACAATCACTGTGCCACAGTGATGTGCTGCGCGTATTGATCCAGATCAAGCGAAGTTTGCACATCCGCCACGCTTGGACATGCGATAAAATTAACTCTTATGTTAATTATTTTTCAATTTTGCCAAAAATTAACAAAATATGAGCAAAATGACCTTCTAGCTCTCGAGCAACATAGATAATATGCTATATATAGTGCAGCAATCTATTCAGCTTAAGCGTGGCTTCCACTCACTCGCCAAGCAGCCGTAAAAGTGAACATCGCGCGCAGCGCCCTTGTCCACCCAGCGTTGGCGCAGCAGACCTTCGTGCTGGAAGCCCAGCGCAATCAGCAGTGCGTTCGATGCGATGTTGGCCGTGTTGACTTGAGCTTCGATCCGGCGAATCGACATATCGCCAAACGCATGCGCCAGCACCGCCACCAGTGCCTCGCGCGCGTAGCCCTGGCGCCAGTACGCACGGCCCAGCACGTAGCCAATCTCAATGCGTGCGCTGCCTTCTTCGTACCTGAACAGCAGCACCGTGCCCAGCACAGCCGCGTCCTCATTGCGCACGATCACCAGTTGTCGTGATTCGCCAGACTCTGCCAGTATGTCCATGCGTGTATGCCAGGCTTGTGCATCCTCAAGCTTTGTCCAACTGGCGTAAGGCAAATATTGCGTCACCTGGTCGTCGCTGTTGACTTGCATGAGCGCGGGCAGATCGGTGGCAGCAACCGGGCGCAGGTGAACGCGTGGGGCGTTGATTTGGGTGATGAGGGGCAGGGGCATGGTGGATCCGGTGTTTACAACGTGTACGGCAACCGAATTCCCACCCAAGTAGGCGGAAAGTCCTTGGTATTTCGCGTCACCAACTGCCAGCCATTCACCAGCGCGCAGGACGACATCAAGCGGGCCACTCGTCTCGAAGGGCCTGCTGCAAAACCAAGCCATCACGCTCGGGCAACACAGGCCGACCCTGCGCCCACACACCAAAGCCCCGCCCTGGTTAAGGCACTGCGTGCTGAAGCATCTGCGTGATGGCGAGATTTACTGCGTCCGAGCGCGTCAAGTTCTGCGCTGTGGCCCAGACATCCAAGCGGAGTGTGAGCGCGTCGTCGAGTTGAATGATGGTACGCATGGCCTGGGATGAGAAGGTAAGTGGGGATGGTTTTGAAACCAAGTCGTGCCGAAATATTACTCCACCTTCACGCTCTTCGCTAAATTCCGACGTGTGGCCAGCCAGTGCCAGATCATTCATACTCACAACCCATGACCACCCGACCCACAACCCGCGCACTGGCCGTTCTGGCCGTTTCACTTTCGTTCGTCTGCCCCCACTTGCGCGCGCAAACGCCCACGCCCGCCGTTACCGCGAATGTGATCGAGGCTTTGCTGGCCACCATCGAACCCGCAGGCATTCAGCGCAATATCGAAAAGCTCGTGTCGTTCGGCACCCGCCATACCTTGTCCGACACCGTCTCCGAGACGCGCGGCATCGGCGCGGCACGGCGCTGGATCAAGAGCGAAATGGAGCGCTGCGCCACTACCAGCGGTGGCCGCATGACGGTTGCGTTTGACAGCCATCTTCATCCCGCCAGCAGGCGCATCCCGCAGCCGGTAGAGATCGTCAACGTCGTCGCTACGCTGAAGGGCACCGCTGTGCCCGAGCGCGTGATCGTCGTCAGCGGCCACTACGATTCACGCGCCAGTGACGTGATGGATGCCACCAGTGACGCACCGGGTGCGAATGACGATGCCTCGGGCTCCGCCGCCGTGCTGGCGATGGCCTGCGCCTTCGCGCCGCACCGCTTCCCCGCCACCCTGGTGTTCATGAACGTCGCCGCCGAGGAGCAGGGCCTGCTGGGTGCTGAAAACTTTGCCCAGCGCGCGCGGGCTGACAAGCGCAACATCATCGCCATGGTGACGAACGACATCATTGGCTCGCCC
>JANNFW010000324.1:0-1513 GCA_031380235.1 Rhodoferax sp.
TATAATATGTATAGCAATAATCTTATATTGTTAGGGAGCTAGATGCCGATTCTATTCAATATTTCGTCGAAATCAGTATTTTTTACAAAAAATTAACCCCTAGGTTTATTTTCAACACAATTTCTCCACAAAGCTGGGTACCGCGTCTTTACACAACATTGCCCGGCGTTGACATGCGTTGACACCTGAAGATGCCTTGCTGCGCTACATTGCCCCTCACTTATTAACAAAAGTGGAGATCAAGATGCTTCTGGAACACGATGTGACTGATGCGGTGCTGGATGATGATGCGGTGCAAGCGGGTGAGCAACTGGCGCTGCAACGGCCGACGTTGACAGCGCTGGCGACTGCCGCGCTAGTAGCGTGCGGCGGGGGAGGGGGCGGTACCACCCCATTGCCTGAACCAGACCCTGCGCCACCTCCACCCGCAGGCATCACCCGCGAGCAGGCCTCGCGCTTCCTCGGCCAAGCGGCGTTTGGCGCGGATGCGGCCAGCATCGACCAGGTAAAAGCTGCGGGCTACGCCGCTTGGCTCGATCAGCAGTTGGCCTTGCCGCGCGGCACCCCTCGGCTGGACTTTCTGTATGCCAAAGGCTTCAACGCGGTTGACAACAAAAACACCCGCAACGGCATTGGCAACGCGCTGTGGCACCACCTGCTAGCCAATCCTGATGTGGTGCGACAGCGTATGACGCTGGCACTGTCGGAGATCGTTGTGGTGTCGGTCTCTGGCATTGCGGCGATCTCGTTCAAGGCGTTTTCAGCGGCGACGTTCATGGACATTCTGGAGGCCAATGCCTTTGGCAATTACCGCACGCTGTTGGAGCAGGTGTCCACCAGCACGGCGATGGGCTCGTTCCTCACCTTTCGCGGTAACACCAAGGCCAACGCCACCACGGGCAGCATGCCGGATGAAAACTACGCGCGTGAGTTGATGCAGCTTTTCACCATCGGCCTGATTGAGCTCAATATTGACGGCACGCCGCGCATGGTTAACGGCAAGGTGGCCGAGACCTATGTACAAGACGACGTAAGCCAACTGGCGCGCGTGTTCACCGGCTGGGATCTGGACGTGAGCAAGCCCGCAGGCGACTCGCCCGAGCGCGTGCAAAGCCCCATGGCGCAGATTGCCGTAAGGCACGAGTTGGGCGAGAAGCGCTTTTTGGGCACCGTGATTCCTGCGGGGACTGACGGCGCGCAAAGCCTGCGAATCGCGCTCGACACATTGATGGCGCATCCCAACATGGGCCCCTTCATCAGCCGCCAGTTGATCCAACGCCTGGTCACCAGCAACCCGAGTCCAGCGTATGTGGCGCGGGTGGCGACGGTGTTCAACAACAATGGTGCGAATGGCGTTGGAGGTGTCAAGGGAGATTTGAAAGCCACCCTCAAAGCGATTTTGTTGGACGACGAAGCGCGCTCGGCCACGACGCTGACCGACCCCGCATTCGGCAAACTGCGCGAGCCGCTGGTGCGTTTCATCCAATGGGCGCGCTTGGCCAAAGTCGGCTCC
>JANNFW010000326.1:0-7007 GCA_031380235.1 Rhodoferax sp.
GCGTCATCCCGGAATTGCCACGGTACAGCCGCCGCCGCGCTCGGGACCCGCCCCGTCGAGGACTCCGTTGCCAAGGGCCATTGCGGAAGCGCGAAGTCGCGGCGGTCCAGCAGTCGCATCGGCAAGGCGTCTGGGGCGCGGGTGGATTGAGGCTTCTGAAGTTGGGCGCTGGCCCGCGTCATTCGCTTGGGCCACTGGTTTGTGCTGACGGTTTCAGCAGGGCCGTCAAGGCCCGCAGGCCCAGCGCCTCAATGCCGTCGCCAATCGGATATTGATCGGTACCGCCATGCACCAGCCAGCGGCGATCAGGCTTCAAGTCGTCACACGCGCTGTAAAATCCACGCCTGGGTTTGCTGTGCGTGCCTCGTTTGATTTCAACGGCCCACAGGCCCTTGCCAGGCATATCCAACAGCAAATCGACCTCGGCACCATTGCTGGTTCTGTAGAAACCGCTGCTTGTGTTAATCGGCGCTGCGTTGATCAACGACTCGATGGCAAAGCCCTCCCAACTGTTGCCCACAACCGGATGCGACAGCAACGCGTCGTGCGAGGGTATGCCCAGCAGCGCATGCACCAGACCGCTGTCGCGCACGTACAGTTTGGGCGACTTGACCAAACGCTTGCCCGCGTTGCTGTGCCACGGTTGCAGGCGGCGCACCAGCATCAAATCCACCAGCATGTCCAGATAGCGATGGACTGTCTTTGCATCGATCATCAGGCTCTTGCCAAGTTGTGACACATCCAGCAAACCGCCCTGCTGGTGTGCCAGCATCGTCCACAAACGGCGCAGCGTCTCGGCAGGGATGCGTGTGCCGTAGCTGGGAATGTCACGCTCCAGATAGGTGCTGACCAGATTCTGCCGCCACACCACACTTTGACGCGCGCTCGTGGCTAAAAAACTGCCGGGAAATCCACCGCGTAGCCATAACGCATCCTGCTGGCCGACCTCAAGCTCCAGCGGCTGCAACGGCGCCAGCTCCAGATAAGCGACGCGCCCAGCCAAACTCTCGCCCGACTGGCGCAACAGCTCGCCCGACGCAGAACCCAACAGCAAAAACCGCCCAGCCTTCAAACCTTGGCGACGGCCTCGATCAATCAAGCCGCGCAGCGATTGAAACAAGGCCGGCATTTTTTGTACTTCGTCCAGAATCACCAGATTGCCTTGGTGAAGCGAAAGGTAGGCCTCAGGGTCGTTGAGCTTTTGCCGATCATTTGGACTTTCCAGATCAAGGTAGACGCTCCCGCCCAAGGCATCACCCACCCGGTGCGCCAGTGTGGTTTTGCCCGCCTGGCGTGGTCCGAGCAAAGCCACTGCCGGAAAATCGGCGAGAGCCTCCACCAAGTCAGCGTACAAATTTCGCTCTATCATCCATTCATTATACGGAGTTAACTACCTAAAAAGCATGGTTATTTTGTCAGTCAGCCAAGATTGCGAAGCCGTAAGCCGGCGAGCAAGCCGCCATACTATTCATCGGGTTGCATGCTGTGGTGTTGAAACGTCGCGCGAGCCCAGCGCAGTCGCTGGGTGGTGGGTGGCGATAGGTATCTGTTGCAAACTCTGAATGCTACTATATGTATAGCTGTTTATGCATATTATTCGAGAGCTAGAGCACTATTTTGTTCACAATTTGATGATTTTCCATCGAAAATGACCAAATACTAACTCACAGGTTAATTTTTATTAAAATTTAACCACAATTGTAGTAAATTGGGTGGTTTATTGCTCTAACGCCCAAATGACGTGCTCGCGCACCAAAGCGCTGGGGTGATCGGCACGCTGCGCCAGGGCATTGCGCATCAAGGCATCGTCACCAAGCCGCAACGCATTGCCTAACGCCACCGCCACATTGCGCAGCCAGCGCTCATGCCCAATGCGGCGAATGGGCGAGCCTTCGGTGAAGCGCAGAAAATCATCCTCGCTCCAGCCAAACAACGTCACAAGCTGCTGGCCGCTCAAGCCCTCACGCTCATCAAAATCAGGCAATGCGCTGCGCTTGGCAAACTTGTTCCACGGACAGATCAACTGGCAATCGTCGCAGCCGTAGATGCGGTTGCCCATCAATGGCCGAAGCTCAGGCGGAATTGGCCCGGCGTGCTCAATCGTCAAATAGGAGATACAGCGGCGCGCATCCAACAAGCCCGGCGCGAGGATCGCCTGCGTGGGGCAAATGTCGATACACGCGCTGCAACTGCCGCAGTGCTCGGTCACGGGCTCGCTGTGCGGCAGCTCAAAATCGACGTAAATCTCGCCCAGGAAAAACATCGACCCGGCCTCGCGGTTCAACACCAGCGTGTGTTTGCCACGCCAACCCTGGCCGCTGCGCGCGGCCAACTCGGCCTCCAGCACGGGGGCTGAATCGGTGAACACGCGGTGGCCGAACGGGCCGATCTGCATGGCGATGTTGTCAGCCAATTTTTGCAGCCGACTTCTCAATACCTTGTGATAGTCGCGACCACGTGCATAGACGGAGACGATGCCCTCCGATGGGTTTTTGAGTCGATTGAACTCAATGCCCGCCCAACCGTCCAACGTGCCAGATGAACTGTTTTGGGGCAAATAATCCATCCGCGCAGTGATGACGCTCACCGTGCCTTTGACCAGCTCGGCTGGGCGTGCGCGCTTCATGCCGTGAGCGGCCATGTAGGCCATGTCGCCATGAAAACCGTTATCAAGCCATTGCTGCAAAGGGGCTTCAGCGGATGACAGATCAATACCCGTCACGCCAATTTGCGAAAATCCGAGTTGTTGGGCCCAAGCCCGTATCTGGATGATCAATTGACTGCTGTTGAATCGACTGTTGTTGGAGGTGGTGTGCATGGTGCGATGCCTATTGTAAAAAGGACGATCAATTTGGTGTGGCCCAGTGAATCCGCCACGCAGGCGTTTGCCGAATCACTGGCTGCGCAGCCCCTATTACGCAATGCCTTCATCGAATTGCGCGGCGACCTGGGTGCTGGCAAAACCACCTTCACGCGCCACCTGCTGCGCGCCTTGGGTGTTGAAGGCCGCATCAAGAGCCCGACGTTCGCTGTGGTCGAGCCTTATGAAATGGGTGATCTTCAAATCTGGCATTTCGATTTCTACCGCTTCACCAATCCGCGCGAGTGGGCCGATGCGGGTTTTCGCGACATCTTTGCCAGCAAGGGCCTGAAACTGGCCGAGTGGCCCGAGAACGCCGCGCCGAACTTGCCGCTGGCCGACATCGTGCTGCAATTGGAAGTGATGGACGATGAATCTCGTTGCGCTACTGTCACCGCGCAAACGCCCGTGGGTTTCGCGTTGATGCAGGAGATGAAGCTTTGAAGCGCCGCAGCCTCTTGCAGCAGGGCACGCTCGCGCTGCTGCTCACCCGTGCACACATCGCAAGCGGAGCGACCATCATGGCCGTGCGCATTTGGCCTGCGCCGGACTATTCACGCGTCACCATCGAGTCCGACGGTGAGTTGAAGGCCAAGCCGCTGTACATCTCCAACCCGCCGCGCCTGGCGGTGGACATTGAAGGCGTCGAGCTGAACCCTGCACTGAAAGAACTCGTCGCCAAAGTGCAGGCGGACGACCCCAACATCGCCGGTATTCGCGTCGGTCAGTATTCAGCAGGCATCGTGCGACTGGTGATTGATTTGAAGCAGGCCATCGCACCGCAAGTCTTCTCGCTGCCGCCCGTGGCCGCGTACCGTGATCGCTTGGTGTTTGACCTGTACCCCACCGCCGTCGCTGACCCGCTGGCGGCGTTGATCAAAGAACGCACGCAGGAGCAAAGCCAGGCCGCAGGTGCTAAGAGTGCCGCCGAGGCTGGAATCGTAGCGGCCAAGCCCGAGCCCGCCCCCGACCCGCTGGGCGACCTGATCGCCCAGCGCACGCAGAAACCCGCATCGACTGCTGCGTCCACAGCGTCACCGGTTGCGCCACCCGTGGTTGCCGCAAAACCGGCAGAGGCCGCGCCCGTTACCGACCGCCTCATCATCATCGCGCTAGACCCCGGCCACGGCGGCGAAGACCCTGGCGCGATTGGCCCGGGCGGCACGCGCGAGAAGGATGTGGTGTTAAAGCTGGCGCACCGCCTGCGAGATCGCATTAACGCCAGCACGGTGAAAAGCGGCAAGTCCAACTTGGCCATGCGCGCGTTTTTAACCCGCGATGCCGACTTTTTCGTGCCACTTCACGTACGTGTGCAAAAGGCGCGGCGCGTGCAAGCAGATTTGTTTGTCAGCATCCACGCCGATGCGTTTTTCACGCCGCGCCCGCAAGGTGCCAGCGTGTTTGCATTGAGCCAGGGCGGGGCCAGCAGCTCGGCCGCGCGCTGGATGGCCGACAAGGAAAACAAGGCCGATTTGATTGGTGGCCTGAACGTCGCCGCCAAAGACCAGCAGGTGCAGCGCGCCTTGTTGGACATGAGCACCACCGCGCAAATCAACGACAGCCTGAAGCTGGGCACTGCGATGCTGGGCGAGATTAGCCGCGTGGGCAAGTTGCACAAACCCAAGGTCGAGCAAGCCAGCTTTGCTGTGCTCAAAGCCCCGGACATCCCCAGCGTGCTGGTCGAAGCCGCCTTCATCAGTAACCCGGATGAAGAAGCCAAGCTCAACAGCGACGAGTACCAGAATCAACTGGCCGATGCGCTGATGCGTGGCATTGAAGGCTACTTTGCGAAGAACCCGCCGCTGGCCAGGAACAGAGCAATTTGACGAGCGTAAATTAACCTAAAAGTTAATTTATCCTGAAAATTGGGTCAAATTGCAAATTTATGAACAATTTGACGCTCTAGCTCTCGAATAATATAGAGTTATAGCTATTTATTCAGGAGTAACCAGTTACGCATAGTCCGATATCGGCACGCAACTGCAAAACAGGTTCCGGTCGCCATACACGTTGTCCACACGGCCTACGGGCGGCCAGTACTTGGCGTGCTTCAGGCTGGCTAGCGGAAATGCACCCAGCTCTCGGCTGTAGGGGCGATTCCACGCGTCACCCAACAAGCTGGCGGCGGTGTGCGGTGCATGTTTCAGCGGGTTGTTGTCTTGCGGCCAGGTGCCGTTTTCCACTTTGCGAATCTCGTCGCGGATGGCGATCATCGCGTGGATGAAGCGGTCCAGCTCGTCCAGCGTCTCGCTCTCAGTCGGCTCCACCATCAGCGTGCCGGGCACGGGGAAACTCAAAGTTGGCGCGTGAAAGCCGTAGTCCATCAGGCGCTTGGCCACGTCTTCAGCGGTGATGCCGTTGGCACCACCACTGGTTTCTTTCAACGGGCGCAGATCCAGAATGCACTCGTGCGCCACATGTCCGTTTTCACTGGCGTAAAGCGTGGGGTAGTGATCGGCCAGCCGCGCGCTGATGTAGTTGGCACTCAGGATGGCGATCTCGGTGGCCTGCTGCAAACCTTCAGCACCCATCATGCGGCAGTACATCCAACTGATCGGCAATACCGCTGCGTTGCCAAGCGGCGCAGCACTGATGGCACCCACGCCGTTCACTGGCAATCCGCCCGTCGCATGCCCCGGCAAATAGGGCACGAGGTCGGCCACCACGCACACTGGCCCCACGCCCGGCCCGCCGCCGCCATGCGGAATGCAGAAGGTCTTGTGCAGGTTGAGGTGGCTCACGTCGCCGCCAAACTCACCGGGCGCGGCCACGCCCACCAGCGCGTTCATGTTGGCACCGTCCACGTAAACGCGCCCGCCGTGGCTGTGCACGAGCGCGCAGAGTTCTTTGACCTGCGTCTCAAACACCCCGTGGGTGCTGGGGTAAGTGATCATCATCGCGGCCAAGTTGTCGCTGTGCTTTTCACATTTGGCTTTGAGGTCGGCCATGTCGACGTTGCCGTTGAGATCGCAGGCGGTAACCACCACCGTCATGCCGACCATTTGCGCGCTGGCCGGGTTGGTGCCGTGCGCGCTGCTGGGGATCAGGCAGATGTTGCGGTGCCCGTGGCCCCTGGCTTCGTGATAAGCCTTGATCACCAGCAAGCCGGCGTACTCGCCTTGGCTGCCCGCGTTAGGTTGCAGGCTGATGCCCGCGTAGCCCGTGGCCTCGCACAACCACTTGCGCAGTTGCTCGTCAAGCTCGGTATAGCCCTGCATCTGATCACGCGGGGCAAACGGGTGGATGTTGGCAAACTCGGGCCAGGTGATCGGGATCATCTCGCTCGTCGCATTGAGCTTCATGGTGCAACTGCCCAGCGGGATCATGCTTCGGTCCAGCGCCAGGTCTTTGTCAGACAGGCGGCGGATGTAGCGCAGCATGCTGGTCTCGCTGTGGTGCGTGTTGAAAACGGGGTGCGTGAGGAACGCACTCGTGCGGCGCAATGATTTGGGGATCAGCGACTCGATGCCATGCTCGAAATCATCCACCGTGGGCAGTGTCTGTCCTGGCTTGGCGAAAAACGACCAGATCAACGCAATATCTTCACGCGTCGTGGTCTCATCCAGCGAAATACAAATGTAGTCACCATAATAGACTCTAAGGTTGGCACTGGCTTCGCGCGCTCGCTGGGCGATGGCCTGCGTCAGGTCAGATGTTTTGATGCTCAGCGTGTCAAAGCCACTCTCGGCGCGAACCGCGTGGCCCAAAGCGGCCAGGCCGCGCGCCAACACTGCCGTGTAACTTGCAATGCGTCGCGCAATGCGTGTCAAACCTTGCGGGCCGTGGTAGACGGCGTACATGCTGGCGACAACGGCAGGCAGCACCTGCGCAGTGCAGATGTTGGACGTGGCTTTTTCACGGCGAATGTGCTGCTCGCGTGTTTGCAACGCTAAACGATAGGTCGGGTTGCCGTGGCTGTCGACCGAGACGCCTACCAGGCGGCCGGGCATCGAGCGCTTGAACTCATCGCGGCAGGCCAAAAACGCGGCGTGCGGGCCACCGTTGCACATCGGCATGCCAAAGCGCTGGGTCGTTCCGACCACAATATCTGCCTGGAATTCTCCCGGCGGAACAAGCAGGGTCAGCGCCAGCAAATCTGCGGCAACGACGAACGCGGCCTGTTTTCCATGGACTGTTTCAACATCGG
>JANNFW010000369.1:0-3018 GCA_031380235.1 Rhodoferax sp.
TGATCATTCTGCTGCTGTGCTTCATCCTGTACAACTGGATGCAGCGCGTTGGCACGCAAGACAAGTCGGAGGCTGGCCATGGATAACCAACGCTTCAAGAAGAGAACCCTCTTCCTGCTGCTCTACCTGGTCTTTGCGATCTTGCCGGTGTATTGGATGTTGAACATGTCGTTCAAGACCAACAACGAGATACAGTCCACCTTCAGCCTGTGGCCGCAGAACTACACGCTGGAGCAATACCGCACGATCTTCACCGATCCGTCCTGGTATTCAGGCTACATCAACTCGATGATTTACGTGGCGATCAACACGGTGATCTCC
Organism: Rhodoferax sp.; assembly: GCA_031380235.1. Lineage (GTDB taxonomy): Bacteria > Pseudomonadota > Gammaproteobacteria > Burkholderiales > Burkholderiaceae_C > JANYCG01. The sequence continues at coordinate 322 of JANNFW010000369.1, forward strand.
CTTGTGGTGGCCTTGCCTGCAGCCTACGCCTTTTCGCGTTACTCGTTCCTGGGTGACAAGCACGTTTTCTTCTGGTTGCTGACCAATCGCATGACACCGCCCGCCGTGTTTTTGCTGCCCTTTTTCCAGCTCTACACCAATGTGGGTCTGATGGACACGCACATCGCCGTGGCGCTCGCGCATCTGCTGTTCAACGTACCGTTGGCGGTGTGGATTCTGGAAGGCTTCATGAGCGGCATTCCGCGTGAGATTGATGAGACGGCCTATATCGATGGCTACTCGTTCCCGCGCTTCTTTTTGACCATTTTTATCCCGTTGATCAAGGCTGGCGTGGGCGTGGCGGCGTTCTTCTGTTTCATGTTCAGCTGGGTGGAATTGTTGATGGCGCGCACCTTGACCAGTGTGGATGCCAAGCCCATCGTGGCGGTGATGACGCGGACCGTGTCTGCCTCGGGCATGGACTGGGGCGTGCTGGCGGCGGCGGGCGTGCTGACCATCGTGCCCGGTGCCATCGTGATCTGGTTTGTGCGCAATTACATCGCCAAAGGCTTTGCGATGGGTCGCGTATGAAAGGCCGCGTATGAACCAAATTTCGAAGGGAGTCTGCAATGTTTGAATGGATGGCCTGGACGACCCCCGTTGCGGTGTTTTTCACCTGCATCGTGCTGATGCTTTTCACCATGACGGTGTGGGAAATTAAGTCACCCACGGTGCTGCGCAAAGGTTTTTTGCCGATTGAGACCACGCGCGGCGACCGCCTGTTCATCGGCCTGCTGAGCGCGGCTTACACCAATTTGGCGTTTGTCGCGGTGAGCGAAAAGATGATTGCCTGGTTTGGGCTGGAGCAGGAGCCCTCCATCTGGATCAGCTTTGTGGCATCGATGCTGTTGCTGGCGCTGATCATGCGCAAAGGCTAATGCCGTTCAATCAATATACTATTAAATATGTAGCAAGTCATGCATGTTATACGAGAGCTAGAGCCCTATATTGTTCATAATTCGATGATTTCGTACCTAAAAGCACAAAATATTAACTCGTAGGTTAATTTTAGTCATATTTTTGTTTTCAGCGAGCCTCCGGTGGCCACTTCCCAGCCGGAATGCTCAATTTTCAATGGGAAGATTATTCGAGGATGCAAACATGAAACTGCGCTTAACTTCCGTGGCCTTTGCCGCCGCTGCCTTGGCTCTGGGCCAAAGCGCGTGGGCAGATGAAGCTGCGGCCAAAAAATGGATCGACGCTGAGTTCCAGCCCTCAACCCTGAGCAAGGATCAGCAAACCGCCGAGATGAAGTGGTTCATCGATGCGGCCAAGAAACTCATGGCAAAGGGCGTCAAAGAGATTTCCGTGGTGTCAGAGACGATCACCACGCACGAGTACGAGTCAAAAACACTCGCCAAGGCATTTGAAGAAATCACCGGTATCAAGGTCAAGCACGATCTGATTCAAGAGGGTGACGTGGTCGAGAAACTGCAAACCTCGATGCAGTCCGGCAAGAGCATTTACGACGGCTGGATTTCAGACTCAGATCTGATCGGCACACACTACCGCTACGGCAAGATCATGAACTTGACCGACTACATGGCAGGCAAAGGCAAGGAATGGACGAACCCCGGCATCGACATCAAAGACTTCATCGGCACCAGCTTCACGACCGGGCCGGACAAAAAGCTCTACCAGCTGCCAGACCAGCAGTTTGCCAACCTGTATTGGTTCCGCGCTGACCTGTTTGCGCGCCAGGATTTGAAGGACAAATTCAAGGCCAAGTTTGGCTACGACCTGGGCGTGCCGCTGAACTGGAGCGCCTATGAAGACATCGCCGAGTTCTTCACCAACGATGTCAAAACCATCGACGGCAAGCCGATCTATGGGCACATGGACTACGGCAAGAAAGATCCATCGCTGGGCTGGCGTTTCACCGATGCCTGGCTGTCCATGGCCGGTACGGCAGACATCGGCATTCCCAATGGCAAACCGGTTGACGAGTGGGGCATTCGCGCATCGGCAGACGGCTGCACGCCGCAGGGCGCTTCAGTGTCGCGTGGCGGTGCCACCAACTCGCCCGCCGCCGTTTACGCCCTCACCAAGTATGTGGACTGGATGAAGAAGTACTCGCCTAAAGAAGCCATCGGCATGACCTTCGGCGAGGCCGGTCCTGTGCCCGCGCAAGGCCAAATCGCCCAGCAGATTTTCTGGTACACCGCCTTCACGGCAGACATGACCAAACCCGGTCTGCCCGTGGTCAACGCCGACGGCACACCGAAGTGGCGCATGGCCCCCGGCCCCAATGGCCCGTACTGGAAGCAAGGCATGCAAAACGGCTACCAGGACGTGGGTTCATGGACGTTCTTTGAAGGCCACGATGCCAACAAGACGGCAGCCGCTTGGTTGTACGCGCAGTTTGTGACGGCCAAGACAACATCGCTGAAAAAGACGATTGTGGGCCTGACACCCATCCGCGAGAGCGATATTCAATCCAAAGCGATGACCGATCTGGCCCCCAAGCTGGGCGGACTGGTCGAGTTCTACCGCAGCCCTGCGCGTGTCGCCTGGACCCCCACGGGAACCAATGTGCCTGACTATCCGAAGCTGGCGCAACTGTGGTGGAAGAACGTGGCGGTGGCTGTGACGGGCGAGAAAACGCCGCAGGCAGCGATGGACAATCTGGCTGAGGAGATGGATCAGGTGATGGCGCGG
>JANNFW010000144.1:0-6021 GCA_031380235.1 Rhodoferax sp.
GGGGCGGACAAAAACGCTCAATCAACGGGCCATTAACCGACCACGCCTCATGCCCGAGAATGTGACGAAAGCACCCGTAGGGGGCTTCCAGTTCGTCCAGGATGACCCGCGTTGCAGCGGCCTTGCCAAGCGCCGCCTCGAAACGGGCCAAAGGCTCAGCCAGAGCTGTTGCGACGTCTTCGTCAAGCACGGCCCATAGGTCAAGCGGCATGAGTAGCCGGATTTTTGTCGGCATGGCCACTGCGTCTTCTCCCAACAAGACGCCAGCAACACGGGCAAAGGTTTCAATATCACGCGCAAAGTATCCGCAGGTGTCCAGGCTAGGTGCCAAGTCCAAAACGCCTGCCAAACTGATGCGCCCATGCGTGGGCCGAATGCCGTACAAGCCGCAGTGGTTGGCCGGGGCGCGAACTGAGCCGCCCGTGTCGCTACCCAAGGCAAAGTCACACAAGTTGTTTGACACAGCCGATGCCGACCCAGACGATGACCCACCCGAAATGCGCTCACGTACTGCACCGTTGATAGGTGCGCCAAAGTGCGCGTTGTTGCCGTTCATTGAAAACGCGAGCTCGTCCGTCACCGTTTTGCCGATAAAGCGCGCGCCTGCATCGAGCAGCTTTTGCACCGTCGGCGCGGTGCGGGTTTTGATGCCCGACATCGCCAACACGAAGGGCTGCCCGCCACCTGTCGGGTAGCCCGCCACATCAAACAAGTCTTTAACGCCAAAGCACAGGCCACTCAAGTGCCCGGTAGATGCGTGCGGCACGGGCACATCGGGGTAGGGTAGAAAGGCGTGAGCGGTGTCGTGGATGAGGGGCATAGTGGGCTCTTTTACTGTGTGGAATCCAATCGCAGGCATCGTGCGCTGTGACCAGGGCTTATCGCGGTTGCCTCAGGTTGGGTCTGTTTGCATGCGTCGTTCGCCAGAACGCAGCGCGGTGCAAACGAGCAACCGGTTTGCGGCAAGCTTAAATCGGGCGGTGCCCCGGCAATGGTATCCAGCCGTGGCCGTTTGCCATCTACTTTTTCCATCGCGCCATGCGCCCGGCTGCGCAGCAGCGCCACGGTATACGGGTGGCGCGGCGCACGCAATAGCGTCGCAACTGGGCCTTCTTCCACAATACGGCCTGCGTACATCACGGCAATGCGATCCGCCACTTCAACCGCTGCGCCAATGTCGTGCGTGACAAAAATAACCGACAAGCCAAACTCGCGTTGCAGCTCTCGCAGCAGCAGCAAAACTTGAATTTGCACTGTGGCATCCAGCGCAGTGGTGGGTTCATCGGCCAGCAGCAGTTGCGGCTTGCAGGCCAGTGCCAGCGCAATCATGGCGCGTTGGCGCATGCCACCTGACATCTCGTGCGGGTAGGCGTCCAAGCGACGCTCGGGGCTGGGGATGCGCACGCGCTCGAACAACCCGAGCGCTCTTTTGTGCGCCTCCGCATGGGTCACGTTTTCGTGGCGGCGAATTGACTCGGTGATCTGCGCACCCAGCGAATACACCAGGTCAAGCGCCAGCAGCGGCTCCTGAAAGATCATGGCGGCCGTTTTACCGCGAAAGTCCGCCAGCTTGTTAGAAGTCAGCTTGAGAACATCATGGTCACCCACCCGAATGCGACCGGTAATCGTGGTGCGCCGCTCGTTGTGCAGGCGCAGTACCGAACGCAGCGTGACGCTTTTGCCCGAGCCAGACTCACCAATCAGCGCCACCACTTCGCCGCGGTTGACCCGCAGATCAACACCATTCACAGCTTTGACCGGGCGTGCGCCGCCGGTGAAGGTGACGTTCAGGTTTTCAATTGACACGTAGGGGGCCGTCATGCTGCAACCTCTACTTCTTCTTCCACTTTGTAGCCACTGCCCGGCTCGTACATCAGGCAAGCCACCGGGTGCGGACTGTTCAAACTGCCCAGCGCAGGCGCGCGCGTCGAGCACACGGCTTGCACCAGCGGGCAACGCGTGTGAAAGCGGCAACCGCTGGGTGGGTTGATGGGGTTCGGCGGGTCGCCCGAAATGGCGGCCTTTTCAGTGCGGTGCTCGGGGTCCATCGCCGGGATCGACGACAGCAGCGCCCGCGTGTAGGGGTGCGCCGGGTGGTCAAACAGCGCATCTGCGGGGCCGACTTCAACCACCTGGCCGAGGTACATCACCATCACACGGTCGCTGATGAAACGCACCACGTTCAGGTCGTGGCTGATGAAGACGTAGGTTAAGTTGAACGCGTCTTTCAAGTCCAGCAGCAGGTTCAATACCTGGGCTTCAACCGACTTGTCGAGGGCTGATACTGCTTCATCCAAAATCACCACACGCGGTTGCAACGCCAGAGCCCGGGCGATGTTGACGCGCTGGCGCTGGCCACCTGACAGCTCATGCGGGTAGCGCGCGGCAAAGCGTGCCGGCTCCAGGCCTACCCGCGCCAAGAGGTCATGGGCGCGTGCGTGAGATTCTTGCTTCGACACGCCGTGGACTTGGGGGCCAAACGCAATCGAGTCTTCAATCGTCAGGCGAGGGTTCAGCGACGCGTAGCTGTCTTGAAACACCATTTGCACTTGGCGGCGAAATTCTTTGAGTGGCAAGTCACGCCCACCCACCAGTGCGCCATCAAACACCACTTCACCAGCGGTGGGGTTAATCAACTGCATCAACAAACGCGCGGTGGTACTTTTGCCGCAACCGGATTCACCGACGACGCCAAGTGTTTCACCGGGCATCACATCAAAGTCAATGTGATCAACCGCGCGTACAACATCCCCGTTACCAAACAGATTTTTCTTCAGGGGAAAGTGTTTGGTCAGCCCTTTAATGCTGAGAAGCGGTTGCGTGCTCATCGTTTGTTGTCCATCGCCGCACGCAAACTGTCTGACAGTATGTTGAATGCAATTGACGTGATGAAAATCATCGCTCCTGGCAGCGCCGCCACCCACGGCTGGGTATATATCGCGGTGCGCAATGTATTGAGCATCAAGCCCCATTCGGGCTCAGGCGGCTTCACACCCAGGCCCAGAAAGCTCAGACCCGAGGCCAAAATCATTGATACAGCAATCAGGCTGGTGGCGTACACAAAAATCGGCCCCAGCACGTTGCCTAGAACGTGGACGCGAACAATCGTGAAGGCGTTGGCCCCCGTTGCGCGGGCGGATTCCACGTAGTCACGCATGCGCACTTGCGTGGTCACGCTCTCCGCCACGCGCGCAATCGGCGGTATGAAAACAATCGTCAGCGATATCAGTGAATTGAGAATACCTGCTCCCAACGCGCCCGACAGCGCAATGGCCAGCAGCACCGAGGGGAAGGCGTAAAACACGTCAATCGTGCGCATGATGGCACTGTTGGTCCAGCCGCCTGCGTAGCCTGCCAGCAAACCGATGGCGGTGCCAATCACAAAGGCCAGCAAGACGGGTGTAAGGCCTATAAAAAGCGACAGCCGCGCACCCACAATCAGGCGCGAAAGCATGTCCCTGCCTAGCTCGTCACTGCCCAGTGCAAAGCCTGGGCTGCCAATCGGCTTGAGGCGGCTCAAGATAGATGACTGGTAGGGGTCTGCGGGCACGAGGTAGGGGCCGAACACCGCCATGCCAAGGAGAGTCAGAATTACCAACCCGGCGCCAAGCGCGACCTTGTCACGCATCAAGCGCGACAGTACGGAACGCCAGTAACCCGGCGATCGCTCCAGCGGTTGCACGGAAGTTTGATTTGCTGCTAACGCAGAGGTGGCCGTCATGGAAAAATGAAATTTAGGCCCGTGCAATGCGCGGATCAAGCAGCGTTTGCACTACATCAATCAGCAAATTAAGCACCACAAAAAACATAGCCAGCACCAAAATAGTGCCTTGCAGCAGAGGCAAGTCGCGCTGGAAGATCGCTGAGTTCAGCAGGAAACCGGTGCCTGGCCAAGAGAAAACCGTCTCAATCAAAATCGAGCCGCCCAGCAAGTAGCCCAACTGCAAACCCATCACGGCCAACGCCGTCGGCGCAGCGTTTTTCACGACGTGTTTGAAGATGCCAAACTGAGTCAAACCCTTGGCGCGCAGGCCCACAATGAATTCCTGGTCCAGCAAATCAGCCACCAGCGCGCGCACGGTACGGGCGATGATGCCCATGGGAATTACCGACATCGTGAGTGCAGGCAGCACCATGTACTTGAGATGCTCCCAGTCCCAGGCCCACATATCGCCGCTGCCCATGCCGGTGGCCGGCAGCCAGTTCAAAATCGCAGCAAACACAATCACCATGACCATGCCCAGCCAGTAATGCGGCACGCTCACGCCCAGCACGGACAACACCGATGCGGCGCGGTCAACCCAAGAATTGCGAAAGTAGCCGGCCACAAAGCCAAACAAGCAGCCGAAAATGAAGCCGATGAGCGTGGCCACGGCTGCCAGCCGCAGCGTGTTGCTGACTGCCCGCAGTACCTCGGAAGCCACTGGCCTGCCGCTGGCAATTGAGGTGCCCAGATCACCTTGTACGGCGCGCCACACCCACACTGCAAACTGCTCGGGGTAGCTGCGGTTAAAGCCGTACAGCTCGCGCATTTGCTCGGCCAGCTCTTGCGATGCATCGGGCGGCAAGATCGACACCAGCGGGTCACCCGGTGCCAAATGAACCAGCGCAAAGCACACCAGCGCCACACCCAGCATGATGGGCAAGGCGTAGGCAATGCGCCGGATTAGATAGGCAAACAACGCGCGAAGGCCGTAGCGATTAGTCCATCGTCATGGTGGCGATATCTATAAACCAGCTGCGTGGCTGCACCACGTTTTTGACTTTCGGGCTCATCGCGCGTGGACCGACATCATGCGCAATCCAGACGAAGGGTGCTTCTTCAACAATGCGGGCATGCAGTTTGGCCAGTGCGGCATCACGGCCTTTTTCGTCAAAGCTGGTGCGCGCGTCGGCAATCAGTTTGTCAAACTCCGCGTTGCCAAACAGTCCCCAGTTGTTTGAAACGGGCGGGAACGTCTTGGTGCTGGTAAAGCGCACCATCGCAAAAAACGGATCCATCGCCGCGTAGCTGACATTGATCGCGTTTGCGCCGTTTGCCGACGGGTCTTTCGCGCCTTTGCGCCAATTGGTAAACAGCGTGTTCCATTCGATCACGTCAAATTGCACATCAAAGCCACAGCCTTTGAGGGACTGCTGCACAAATTCGTTCATTGGTAGCGGCTGCATTTGGCCCGAGCCTGAGGCCGAAATTTGCACCTTCACCTTGAGCGGTTTGGCGACGCTGTGCCCGGCCTCAGCCATCAGTTTTTTGGCGGCTTCCGGGTCATAGCGAATGTCGAACTTGGGGTTGCCCCACCACGGATGGCCGGGCGTGACGGTGCCCTTTGGCACGCCCATCATGCCGCCCAATAACTTGAGCATGCCACCCCGGTCAACGCACAGGTTGGCGGCTTGGCGTACGCGTTTGTCCAGCCACGGCGAGCCTTCAGCAAACGACAACTGCCATGGCCAAACGTGGGGTTGCTGGTTAAAGTAAATCTTGTTGCCGCGCCCCTGTATGGCGGCCATCGCGTCGGGCGACGGGGCCTCGATCCAGTCGACCTGGCCTGACAGCAAGGCTGCCGTGCGGGCGTTAGCCTCTGGCATCGGCAGCAGTACTACCTTGTCGATTTTGGTGGTGCGCTTGGGATCCCAGTAGGTTTTGTTGGCGGCCATTTCCAGGCGCTCACGCGGCACAAAACGCGTCATTTTGAAAGGGCCGCTACCGGAGGCGTCAGCGGCGAAGGCTGTCCATGCAGATTTGGAGCGATCAGCGGCATTTGCGCCTGCTGGTGCGGCATCAAACTTTTTTTGCCAGTGCGCGGGTGATGCCATGAACAGATTGGTCAAATTGATCGGCAAGAAAGCATCGGGCTCGCTCGTCGTCAATTCAACGGTCAGGTTGTCAATTTTCTTGGCAGTGCGCAGTGTGGGCATGCGCGATGCTGTCACGCCGACCTGGCTGGCATCAAAGTGGGGCGCGTCTTTGTCGAGCACCTTTTGCACGTTCCACACGACGGAGTCCGCATTCAAGTCTGA
>JANNFW010000392.1:0-2470 GCA_031380235.1 Rhodoferax sp.
TTGTGCTGGGTGATGACCGGTTGATTGAGCGTACGGTGATTGCAAAGAGTGGCGCTTAAGTATCATATATGCTATATAAAAAATAGCTGTTCATGCATGTTATTCGAGAGTTAGAGCCGTATTTTATTCGAAATTTGAGGCAAAAATGCGATATTGACACTGAAAGTTAACCTACGAGTTAATTATTAGATCAACTGATTAAAAATTCGGTGTAGTGCGACGGCGCCTCAAGGCGCGATGCACCACGGTGCGGTATCGTGCACCAGGCCCATCCAAAGCGCCCAGCCAGACGTTGCAAACAGCGCCAAGCCGGCGATCCTGATGGCCCACTTTCCGACATCGTCTTTGCTCCGTACCGAGCCTGAGCCGCGCGCGCGCATCCGCAGCCATAACCACGGCGCAACCATCAGAGATAGGCCACTGCCCACCGCAAACAGTGCCATCACCGCAGCGCCTTCGAGCGGGTTGCCCGACATTGCCGCCACCAGCAGTGCCGAGTAAAGCAGGCCGCACGGCAGCAGAGACCACAAGACCCCGATCGTCAAAGGCGCTGCGCCAGAATTCATCCCGCTGGTCGCCGTGCGCACCCCGCGCCATACCCTTCGCGCTGAATTCTCCAGCCAGACGGGTTGACGCGCCTGCCACAGCAGCATCAAGCCCATCAGCGCGGCAGCGACGTGGAACAGTGTCCAAACGGGTCGCAGCGCTGCAGACTGAACGCTGAGCCAGCCCAAGCCCTGCATGGATGCCGCAGCCAATCCGCCCAAGGCGGAATAGCCAATGACCCGGCCCGCCTGAAATATCCAAAGCGACCGGGCTTGAGGAGCAGCGCGCGCAATGCCGGCACACGCGGCGCCGCACATGGCTACGCAGTGCGGGCCACCAGCCAAGCCCATCAGCAAGGCGGTCGCAGCCAAGGTGGTTTGCATTCGGTCAGTCCTGCACGGTGGTTTCAGTCCGCAATGGTGTCGTTGACAGACCGTGCGGGCTTTTGCAGCCACAACACCAAGATGTTGCTGACCATGGCAATCAGCCAGAAGCAGAAAAAAGCAGCGGTATAGACCGCTTGGCGCGATGCCTGAAGTTGGTGATCCATCCAGTGAACCTCACCCGGATCGACCATTGAAAAAACCAGAGCCTCCAGCAGGCAAGCCGCTAAAAATGCGGGCCAGGTGATCAGCACCCAACGCTGAACTGCAGGGCGCTGTGCCAACTCAACGGGGGTTTCAGCCAACTTAAGGACTGGCATCTTTTTTACCCCCTGTGGCGCTGTGGTTACGGCCCACCTTGGCCGGTTGCATCGATGGTTTGGCGGCTTGCGCCTCTTTCTCCAGCGCGAGCCCCTCGCGGTAGTAGTTTTTTGACACCACTGCATCCGGCCCCTGCCAAATAAAGACCGCGGTGATGGCGCAGGCCACGACGGCAGAAACTGGCCCTGCGATCACCATCCACACATAGAACTCTTTCCACCAAGGTCTTGGATTCATCGTGATGTTCCTACTGATTTTTTTCAACGAGGCACCAGAAACACAGACTTCTCGACCACCGCATCCTGTTGCGCTCCCTGCGTTGAGACGACAAAGTTGATGGGGTGCGACCCAGTAGCCGCAGCGCCGGGCGGGGCTTGCACACGCACCGGAACCCAGCGCGCGCTGGCCGCATCCACGATCACTTGCGCGTCTGACACGATGCGCGCTCCGGCGATGCCAGTGACGCTCAATCCATAGTTCTGGCCGTGCTCGGTCGCGTTCATGATCTGTAGGCGGTAGACGTTTTCAATCTGACCCTGGCCCACCATGCGGGCGATAGCGCCTCGGTCGCGCACGACATCCACCTTGAACAGCGGTCGCGCCAGTAGGCTCCACAGCATGCCGATGCTTAAGGTTGCCAACACGGCGGTGTAGAGCAGCACGCGCGGGCGCAGGATGCGGCGAAACATCTCATGGCGCGTCAGGTTCTGCTCCAGCCCGTTTTGCGTGCTGTTTCGAATCAGGCCGCGCGGGTAGTTCATCTTGTCCATCACGCTGTCACACACGTCAATGCAGGCGGAGCAACTGATGCACTCATATTGCAAGCCATTGCGGATGTCGATGCCGGTCGGGCATACCTGCACACACAGCGTGCAGTCGATGCAGTCGCCCAGGCCCTTGGCTTGGTACTGCGCGGGGGTGTCGCTGCGCGGGCGCGAGCCCCGGCCTTCACCGCGTGCCGCGTCGTAGGTCACGATCAGGGTGTCGCGGTCAAACATGGCGCTTTGAAAGCGGGCATAGGGGCACATGTATTTGCAAACCTGCTCACGCATCCAGCCCGCGTTGCCATAGGTGGCAAAGCCGTAAAACAGCACCCAGAAAAGCTCCCACGGCCCCAGTGAAAAAGTAGCGACTTCGCTGGCCAATTCGCGGATGGGCGTGAAGTAGCCTACAAAGGTAAAGCCCGTCCAAAGGCCGATGGCGATCCACACTGCCTGTTT
>JANNFW010000429.1:0-8511 GCA_031380235.1 Rhodoferax sp.
ACTCGGGTTTGCTGAAGTCCCAAAGCGGTGTCAGGTCGATGGCCATGGCGTGGTGTGTGGTGCTTGCGATGAAAAGCAGACTGGCTAGGAGGCGTTTCATGTGAAGAAATATACATGAGGGCCATCACGCTTAGGTAAAAACCCGAATCCATGGCATAATCTGAGGCTGCGCTAGTAAAAGCGCATATTTGCACATCTCCCCTCACACAAATGGGCTTTGGCAGCAGGTTCACCAGAATCTGCGCACAACAAGTCCCAAGCGCCGAATGACTCGTCCCAACGAGTCGGGCGCAGGTTCCGTTTGATGGTTGATGTTTTTTAACCATTGACGGAGCGACCAGCACCGCTGGCACTCGCGTGTGAGATTTAAATGACCGACGCTTTTGACGTGGCTGGTGACTTTTCGCCTGCCCAAAATTTTTCCGATAACGATACGTCCAACGATTCGTTCAGCAACTCCTCCAGCTTTGATGCGGGCGACAAGTTTGTCCAAACTGCCGATGCTGTTGAGGCCGCTGTGGAGCCAGTCGCCGAGGTGCCTAACGGCTTTCTGGCCCTGGGCTTAGCCCCAGAGTTGATTGCAGCCGTGAAAGATCTGGGCTTCACTCAGCCCACCACAGTTCAGCTCAAAACCATTCCGCTGGCCATGCAAACCGAGGGGGCAAGCGGCAAAGCGGCACGCTTCATCGACCTGATGGTTTCCAGCCAGACCGGCAGCGGAAAAACCGCCGCGTTTTTGCTGCCTGTGCTGCACACCTTGCTGATGCAAGATGCACAAGCCGAAGCGCAAGAGCGCGCTGAGTTCGACCAGGCTGTGGTCGATGCCGCCGCCAAAGGTGAGGCACCCCCAAAACGCGCCAAGCGCAAAGACCCTACCAACCCACGCCACTTCAAGGCGGCTGAGCCGGGTGCCCTGATTTTGTGCCCCACGCGTGAACTCGCGCAGCAAGTCGCGCATGACGCGATTGACCTGGTTCGCCATTGCCGTGGTCTGCGCATTGCGAACGTGGTGGGCGGCATGCCTTACCAATTGCAAATCGCCAAGCTGCAAAACGCTAACCTCGTTGTTGCGACACCAGGCCGCCTGCTGGACTTGCAACGTTCGATGCAGATCAAGCTCGATAAAGTGCAATTCCTGGTGGTGGACGAAGCCGACCGCATGTTGGATTTGGGCTTTGCCGACGATCTGGCCGAAGTCAATCAACTGACTATCGAGCGCAAGCAGACGATGATGTTCAGCGCCACGTTGGCACCGCGCATTCAGCAGTTGGCCACGCGCGTCATGCGCGAGCCGCAGCGCGTGCAGATTGATTCACCGCAAGAAAAACATCAGAACATCAAGCAAGTGCTGTTCTGGGCTGATAACCAGCAACACAAACGCAAGCTGCTCGACCATTGGCTGCGCGACACCACCATCAATCAGGCGATTGTGTTTGCCAGCACGCAGATTGAGTGTGATGGTTTGGCCAACGACTTGCAGCAAGACGGCTTCAGCGCTGTCGCCCTGCACGGTGCCTTGAATCAGGGCCTGCGCAACCGCCGTTTGATGGCACTGCGCGAAGGCCATGTACAGATCTTGGTGGCGACCGATGTGGCCGCTCGCGGTATCGACGTGCCCACCATCAGCCATGTGTTCAACTTTGGCCTGCCGATGAAGGCAGAAGACTACACCCATCGCATTGGCCGCACGGGCCGCGCAGGTCGTGATGGCCTGGCCGTCACCTTCGCTGAAATGCGTGACCGTCGTAAGATTTTCGACATCGAAGGCTACACGCGTCAGCCGATCAAATCTGATGTGATTCCAGGGCTTGAGCCCAAACAGCGCATTCCTGATTCACGCCCTGCCGGCAACTTCGGTGGCCGTGGCGGTGATCGTGACAATCGAGGTGGCGGCAACTTCGCCCCGCGTGACCGTAATTCGGGTGGCCGTGCCGGTGGTTTCGGTGCCCCGCGTGGTGCCGCCGGTGGTGGTTTTCCCGATCGCAACTTCGCTGGCCCGCGTGATGCAGGTGGCGGTGGCGGACGGGGTGCTGAAGGCGGCTTCAGCTACGAGCGCAAAGGCGGTTTCAATGATCGCTTCGCAGGCGACCGAAATTTCGCAGGGGATCGTAATTCTGGCGACCGCAATTTCGCGGCACCGCGTCATCCCGCAGGTGACCGTGATTTTGGTGGGTCATCGCGAGGTGACTTCGCAGGATCACCGCGTGGTGACTTTGCAGACCGCAAGCCAGCGTTCGGCAAACCAGCGTTCAACAAGCCCCTCGGCTTGAAGCCTGCGGGCATGGGTAACGGCGGCAAGGTGTTTGTTCCCCGTGATGCCAAGAAGAGGCCGGTCCGCAGCGCCTAATCACTGATACTCACTGATATACAAGCCACAGCCCGCTCTCGGTCCGCCGAGGGCGGGCTGTTCTGCTTTTTGGCGGCTCTTTGGTAGACAATGCGCGCTTGGAGGTTTCTAGGCATGTCATTGGTCAACACTCAAGCGGATTTCGAGCAAATGTTCGAGTCGGCGCCTATCTCACTGTGGCTGGAGGACTGCAGCGCGTTGAAAACAACTTTTGATGCTTGGCGCAGCGCGGGTGTTACCGATTTCAATGCGCACGTTGCACAGTATCCTGAGCTGTTGGCAGAGTGTTCGCGCTGCATCAAGGTGGTCAGGGTCAATCAGAAAAGCCTGGACATGCTTGCTGCCAAGGACCAGGAGGAATTGATATCCCGGCTGGGCGAGGTATTTCGCGACGACATGTTTGGCAGTTTACGCATTGAGATGGGCTACCTGTGGTCTGGGCGAACGCATTACTCTCACCAAACCGTCAACTATTCGCTAGACGGTCGCCGCATCGATGCCCGCATTAACGTGCAGCTGATCCCCGGCTACGAATCGACCTGGGAGCGCATGTTGGTCTCACTGGAAGACATCACCGCTGAGGTTGCCGCCAAAGCCGAACGTGACCGCAGCGAGCTGTACGCCCGCAGCCTGTTTGACTATTCGCCGGTGTCGCTCTGGGTCGAAGACTTCAGCGGCGTTAAAGTGTTGTTGGACGAGGCGCGCACTTTGGGGATTGAAGATTTCCGCGTGTTCATCAGCGTGCACCCGGAGTTCGTCACCCGGTGCATGGAGGCAATCAAGGTACTGGATGTCAACCAGCAAACCCTCAAGATGTTTGCAGCGTCCAGCAAAGAGGAACTGGTGGACAAGCTGGGCATGGTGTTTCGCGACGAGATGCACAACTCTTTTGCGGATCAGTTGTTCGATCTGTGGAACGGCAAAATCATTCAAATGCGCGAGGTGGTCAACTACTCGCTGGGCGGCGAGCTGATCAACATCCACATGCAGTTTGCGGTGATGGCGGGGCATGAGTCCAATTGGGATCGCGTGCTGGTGTCACTGGTGGACATCACCGCGCGAAAGAAGGCCGAAGCCTATCTGGAATACTTGGGCAAGCATGATTCTCTGACCCGCCTGCGCAACCGCGTGTTTTATGTCGAAGAGCTCAACCGCGTGTCGCGAAAAGGGCCGTGGCCCCTGAGCATCTTGGCGATGGACTTGAACGGGCTCAAAAAGGTCAATGACTCCGAAGGCCACGCCGCGGGCGATGCGATCCTGCGGCGCACGGGCGAGGTGCTGACCAATGCAACCGCTGGGCACCCTTACTGCGTGGCGCGGATCGGGGGCGACGAGTTTGTCGCGCTCATGCCGGGGTGCGACGAGCGGCAGGCGCGGGGTTTGAAAGAACGTATCGACTCGATGCTGGAGCTCAACAACCAGTTCTACTCCGGCCAGCGCGTGAGCATCTCCATTGGCATCGCATCGTGTCATGCCGCGGCTGAGGTTGAAGATGCTATCCATCGCGCAGACCAGGCTATGTTCGCCGCGAAAGACCAGTACTACAAAGCCAATCGCATTGAAAGGAGGCACCTGCCATGACGACGCTTGACCCCCAGTGGCTTGATCGCATGTACAACAACCGTGGCTTGGTGCCGGAGTTTGACCAGCACTTCAGCCGCTGGCAGCAGGATTCTGCCGTCGCACGCGAGCAGCAGCCTTGCAAGCTGGATGTTCGCTATGGCGATGATGCGTCGGAGTGTTTGGATATTTTTCCGGCGCAGGAGCCACCGGGAGCCAGTGCGCCCGTGCTGGTTTTCATCCACGGCGGCTACTGGCGCTCGCTGGACAAATCAGACCAATCGATGGTGGCGCCAGCCTTCGCTCAGGCAGGTGCTTGCGTGGTGATTCCAAACTATGCTTTGTGCCCTGGCACCGATGCCAAACCCGTTACCGTCGCTGGTATCGCGCTGCAAATGGTCAAGGCGGTGGCTTGGGTGTATCGAAACATCGCGCAGCATGGCGGCGACCCGACACGCATCACTGTCGTGGGGCATTCAGCCGGTGGGCATCTAGCGGCCATGATGATGTCGACGCTGTGGCACGCCTACGAGACTGACTTGCCCGCGCGACTGGTCAAGAATGGCATGTCACTCTCAGGCCTGTTTGAGCTGGAGACCATTCGCCAAACGCCTTATCTGCAAGTCACCCTTAAACTCACACCGCACGACGCTCAACGATGCAGCCCCGCGTGGATGCCCAGCCCGCGAATCGACAACGGCAGAAGTGTTTTTTACAGCGTGGCGGGTGCGCTGGAGAGCGCCGAGTTCTTGCGACACAACAGGCTGATTGAAACGAGTTGGGGCCATAAAACGGTGCCGGTCTGCGAGGAGCTGCCGGGCTTGAATCACTTCAGCATCTTGGAGGCGTTGGCCGAGCCCGGCACGCAGCTCAATCGGCTGGCTTTGGATTTGTTGGGCGTGTAGAAAAGCAACATCACACCGAGTCTTTGTGCCGGACGGTGGACTCCACCACGCTGCGCGTTACCACCGGCGGTGATTCGCCCACGTGAAAGCCCAGCTTGCGGTCGCGCAGGGCAGCGTCGATGGCGGTTACGCGCTCAAACCGGCGCAGGTGATCGGCCCACGAAGCATCAATGATCTGCTCCACATACCGCCCCGGCTGACCCATATCGCGCAGCAATTCCCATGACAATGCGCCAT
This sequence comes from Rhodoferax sp., assembly GCA_031380235.1. GTDB lineage: Bacteria > Pseudomonadota > Gammaproteobacteria > Burkholderiales > Burkholderiaceae_C > JANYCG01. The sequence goes on from JANNFW010000429.1 coordinate 5,050, forward strand.
GGCTAAGCCGGTTGCGCCGGCTCTCCTGCATCAGCTTGCGAAACGCTTCGGCTTGCGCGGGGTCAATCAGGTACTCGATGCTGGAGACAATATGCCCCGACACGGGCGGTGCGTCCACCACGGGGATCTTGAAGTTGCGGGTGGGCGTCAAGTCTTCTTCCACACTGTTGTCCACCATCAATCGGTTCGCGATAAAAATGCTGATCGCGCCAGTGGCTGCCGCAATCAGCAGGCTGGTCTGCACGCTGGCCAGCGTCGCCACTTGTCCCCACAGCGCTGCCCCAACCGCCGCAGCGCCCATGATCGCCATTTGAAACACCGACATCCCGCGCGCCCGAACCCAGCCCGGCAAGCCCATTTGCGCTGACACACTTAGCGAATTGGCCGTGGTGATCCACGCCATGCCCGCTGCAAACATAGCAAGCGCTGCCCATCCCACATCGGGCGCAAACGCCACTCCCAGCATGGCAAGCGATTGCAGCAAAGCGCCCCGAGCCACCAGCCCGTCACGCGACCAGCCCCGGCGTAGACGCGGTAGCCACAGCGCCGCCACAATCGCACCGGCTCCCATGCTGGACAGCATCAAGGTATAGGTGCCCGCCGCGCCACCTTTGAGCCCGCGCGCGACCAGGGGTAACAGCGCCAAGAGTGCCGTCGAGTGAAAGAAAAACAACGAGACGCGCACCAGCACGCCCTGCAAATGCCGCGACTGCCCCACGTACTGAAGCCCCACACGCATGGCGCTCAGCAGCTTTTCGCGGCCTAAGGGTTGTGGCGCGGGCGTGTGCTGCCAGCGCGAAATGATCCACCCGGCCACCAGCGACAGTGCTGCATTGAGCATGAACACGTATTCACTGCCCAGGCTCGCAATCAGTGCGCCCGCCACCAGCGGGCCCACGATGCGCGAGGCATTCATTGATATGCCGTTCAACGCCAGCGCGGCAGGCAATTGCGCACGGGGTACCAAGTCGGGCACGATTGCGGCAAACACCGGCCAGCGCAGTGCCAGCCCAATGCCGTTGGCAAAGGTAAGCACCAGTAGCAAAGCGGGACTCATCACATCCAGCAAGATGGTGGTGCACAGCAACAGCGCGACACCCGTCACCCAAATCTGGGTGAACAGCAAAAAGCGCTTGCGGTTCAGAATGTCGGCCAGCGCGCCGCTGGGCAAACCCAGCAGAAACACCGGCAACGTTGATGCCGTCTGTACCAGTGCCACCCAGATGGGGGTGGTGGTCATGGCGCTCATCATCCACGCGGCAGCTACATCGTTCATCCACATGCAGACGTTGGCCGTGAGCCAAGTGAACCACAGCATGCGAAAAACGGGCACGCGCAGGGGTGCCAGCGCAGAAGGCGTAGCCGGCGGGGATGAAGGCGAGGGCGGAGATTCCAATGCGTCAGTCGGTTGTGTCAATGAATAATCTACATCAGCAAATGCTCACCCGCATTGTCGCCACCGAGCGTGACGTAATTGACCTTGCGGATGTCCATCAGCTTCTTGCCGCCCGCGTAGCTGATTGAGCTTTGCACATCCTGCTCCATTTCAATCAATGTGCTGGCCAGCTTACCCTTGATCGGTTCCAGAATGCGCGTGCCTTCCACATGCTTGTACTCGCCTTTGTTGAAGTCGCTGGCCGAGCCGTAATACTCTTTGAACAACTTACCATCGACCTCCACCGTTTTGCCCGGCGACTCTTCGTGCCCCGCAAACAGCGAACCAATCATCACCATCGACGCGCCAAACCGAACGCTCTTGGCAATGTCGCCATGGTCACGAATGCCGCCGTCCGCAATGATCGGCTTCGTCGCCACGCGCGCGCACCACTTCAACGCCGAGAGCTGCCAGCCACCCGTGCCAAAGCCTGTTTTGAGCTTGGTGATGCACACCTTGCCCGGCCCCACGCCCACCTTGGTCGCATCCGCTCCCCAGTTCTCAAGATCAATGACGGCCTCGGGCGTGGCTACATTACCTGCGATGACGAAGGTGGAGGGCATTTTTCCGCGCAAGTACGCGATCATGTTTTTCACGCTGTCGGCATGGCCGTGGGCGATGTCGATGGTGATGTACTCAGGCACCAGGCCCAGCGTCACGAGCTGATCCACGGTGTCGTAATCCGGCTTCTTCACACCCAGCGAGATGGACGCAAACAAGCCTTGGGCTTTCATGGTTTTGACGAACTGCACGTTGTCCAGATCAAATCGGTGCATCACATAAAAGTAGCCGTTTTTCGCCAGCCACGTGCAAATCGGCACATCCACCACCGTCTTCATATTGGCAGGCACCACCGGCAGGCGAAAGCTGCGCGCACCCAACGTCACACTCGCATCGCACTCCGAGCGGCTCTCCACGCGGCACTTGCGCGGCAGCAGCAGGATGTTGTCGTAGTCAAAAATTTCCATGGCACGTGTCTCCCAGCAGGCAAAAAAAACCGGGCCACAAATGCTTGGGCCCGGTGTTTGATTCTACGGGATAAGACCTGCAACAATGCGCCATGAGCCCCGCAAGCCTGATTCCCACTGTGATCGACATCAAGGAAACTGAAGTTGACATCACCGCCATCCGCGCGCAGGGCGCTGGCGGGCAAAACGTCAACAAGGTCTCCAGCGCGATCCATTTGCGGTTTGACATCTTCGCCAGCAGCCTGCCCGAAGACGTGAAAGAGCGCCTGCTGGCATTGCGCGACAGTCGCATCACCGGCCAGGGCGTGCTGGTGCTCAAAGCGCAAAGCCACCGCACGCAGGATGCCAACAAGCTCGATGCCTTTGCGCGCCTGCATGAGCTGGTCAACAGCGTCGCGACACCGCCGCGAGTGCGCCGAGCCACCAAGCCGACGTTTGGCTCCAAACAGCGCCGACTGGAGGGTAAAAGCCAACGGTCTGAGACCAAAGTGCTACGGGCGCGGGTGATCGACTGAATTTGGTAAAAAATTAACTTGGGAGTTAATTTTATTCCCAAAATCTGTGTTCTGACTTAAAATATGAATGAAATGGGCCTAAGGCTCTCGGATAATATGCATAGTTAGATATATAAATAATAGCGTATCGTGCCTCACCGAGCCTTGCCCCGAGCCTTGATGAGAAGTCCTTAGGCTGCGTTTTCATCACCGCCGATTCAAAAAATCGCGAAGCGCAGCGAGCGTGGCCTCTGGCGCTTCAGTCATTTGGTGGTGGCCCACAGCTAGCTGAACCGTCTGAGCCGGTACGCCTGACGCGCGGGCTTTGTCGATCAGCGTCCGGGCGGCTGCGGGCGGAGTCATTTGATCCTGCGAGCCCAGCAAAAAAAGCACGGGGCATTGGACTTGACTGATCGCCACTTCACCATGGGCGTAGTCATTGCAAGCCTTGAACCCTCGATGAAATACATTGACTGCGTGATTGCTCTTCAACACCCGCTGATTCAATGCGGTGTTGCCGCCCAATACCCAAGTGCCTGGCCCTAGTGCCGAGGGTGGCGCCGAC
>JANNFW010000446.1:0-6195 GCA_031380235.1 Rhodoferax sp.
AAACAGCTTGTCGCCATTAACTGGGCTGGAAAACTTCACGCCCTCTTCGCTGATTTTGCGCATTTCGCCGAGGCTCCACACCTGGAATCCGCCACTGTCGGTGAGGATCGGCTTGCTCCATTTCTCAAACTTGTGCAGCCCGCCAAAGCCCTGCATCACGTCCAAGCCGGGCCGCATCCACAAATGGAAGGTGTTGCCCAAAATGATCTGCGCGCCCATGTCTTCAAGGCTCTGCGGAGTCACGCCTTTGACAGTACCGTAGGTGCCTACAGGCATGAAGATCGGCGTCTCCACCACGCCGTGGTTGAGTGTGAGGCGGCCCCGGCGGGCGCGGGAACCAGGTTGGCTGGCACTGCCGGGGTCGGTTTTAAGGAGATCGAATTTCAGCATGACAGTCTATATCTGGAGGCTATTTTTCAAAATACTTCACACCAGGCAAGCCTTCAAAGTGCGCATCCTGCGTCCACAGTGTGGCTTTGTGGGCTTGGGCTGTGGCGTAGATCAGGCTGTCACCTAACGGCAGGTTGAGGGTGACCGCTTGGCGCACCAGTACGAGGTCGATATCAATGACGCGGCCACGGCACATGACAGACTCTGAAAATGCGGCGATGGTCTCATCCAGTTCGCGGCGCATTTTTTTAGTGACTTCATAGACAGTGATGATGGGGACGATCAGACGCTCAGGCGCTTCTGCAGCTGAGGCAAACAAATCGGCACGCGGCGTGTCGCGGAAATATTCAATCCAGCACGATGAATCCAGCACGACAAAAGCAGGCCCGGGTTGAGCCACCGTCAGTTTGACCGCCATCACAAGCGATCTGGCTCGTTGGGAATGTCGCTGTTGGTCAAGCCGCGCGCGATGCCCCGGTAGGCGCTGGCGGGTTTGTAGGGCACTAAATGAGCCATGCCGTCGATCTCAATCCAGGTCAATTTGGCACCTGGTTTGAGGTTGAGGCTCTCCCGCATCGATGCCGGTACCACCACCTGGTATTTGCTCGATAAAGTGACTGTATTATCTGAAGTTCTCATATCGATCAGTATATCGCTTTACTGAATTTGCGTCGATAAAATACATGGGGGCTTTCGACGTCAGAATTGCCGCGCCAACAACATCGCATCCCCATAGCTGAAGAACCGATACCGCTCGCGAATCGCGTGGTCATACAGCGCGCGAATCGGCTCGTAGCCCGCGAAGGCGCTCACGAGCATCATCAGGCTCGACTTGGGCAGGTGAAAGTTGGTGATCAGGCTATCCACCAACTTGAACTCGAAGCCCGGCGTGATGAAGATTCGCGTATCGCCCGTTGCTTGCCCACTTACCGCCCACGACTCCAGCGTGCGAACCGTGGTGGTGCCTACCGCGATGACGCGGCCACCGCGCGCGCGGCAATCGGCGATGGCGATTTGGGTTGACAGCGGCACCTCATACCACTCGCTGTGCATTTGGTGATCGGACAAATTCTCGGTTTTGACAGGCTGAAACGTGCCCGCGCCAACGTGCAAAGTCACGTAAGCGCGCTGCACGCCTTTGGCATCGAGTGCGGCTAAGAGCGCATTGTCAAAGTGCAACGCCGCAGTCGGCGCGGCAACGGCACCAGGATTTTTGGCGAACACAGTCTGGTAGCGCGATACGTCATCGGCGGAATCCGCGTGCTCAATGTAGGGCGGCAACGGCACGTGGCCGTGGCGCTCCATCAGCGTGTGCGGGTCGTCCCCCGCGTCATTGCTTAATACAAAACGAAACAGCGCACCTTCGGCATTTGGCCAGCGACCCAGCAGCGTGGCGCGCAGATCGTCGTTTGAACCGGGAGCGCCAGTCAGCGCCACGGTCGTTCCTACTTCCGGTTTCTTGCTCACCCGCATGTGCGCAGCGACCTGATTGCCGCCAAGCACGCGCTCAATCAGAAGCTCCAGCTTGCCGCCCGTCGGTTTTTCACCGAAGAGTCGTGCTTTGATGACTTTGGTGTCGTTAAAGACGAGCAAGTCGCCTGCGCGCAGCAGGCTTGGCAGTTCGTGAAAGATACGATCCGTCGGCTGTGCACTGACACCGTCCAGCAAGCGCGAGCCGCTCCGCTCTGCTGCAGGGTGCTGGGCGATCAGGTCGGGAGGCAACGCGAAATCAAAGTCGCTCAGAGTGTAGGTTCGAGAGGGGGTGCGCATGGGGCAGAATTGTCCCATGCCGCGTAAGCCCCCAGAGCCAGCCACCACCGCCCCCGCAGCCGTCAAAAGCCCCCTTCAAAAAGCGCTGGGCAAGCTCGGCTTGCGCCGCGATATTGACCTGGCGCTGCACCTGCCCCTGCGCTACGAGGACGAGACCCGCATCACGCGCCTAGCCGATGCATGCGAAGGCGACACGCTGCAGTTTGAAGGCACGGTGACCCACAGCGAGATCAAGCTGGGTGCGCGCCGCCAGTTGCTGGTGACGGTGGATGATGGGTCTGACACGTGTACGCTGCGCTTTTTCAGCTTTTACCCCTCGCAACAAAAAGCCTTGGCGGTGGGCAACGTGATTCGCGCGCGCGGTGAAATCAAGGGCGGCTTTTTGGGCTGGACCATGATGCACCCCAGCTTCAAAACTGCGGGTGGCGACTTGCCGCAATCGCTCACCCCGGTGTATTCCACCGTGGCGGGCTTGCCCCAGCCCTACTTGCGAAAAGTTGTGCTTAGCGGCTTGGCGCGGGCCGAGCTGTCCGAAACGATTCCCACTGAAGTCCTAAGCCAAAACGGCCCTCGACTCCCGTGGAATTTGCGTGAATCGCTATTATTTCTGCACAACCCCGCGCCTGATGTGTCGTTGCCCACGCTCACCGACCACAGCCACCCAGCCTGGCAGCGCCTGAAGTTGGAGGAACTGCTAGCGCAGCAACTCTCGCAGTTGCAAAGCCGACGCGCGCGCGATCTGTTGAAGGCACCTCGTCTCATCCTCGCCAAGGGCGCAAAAGCGAGAGACGCGCTGCATGCCAAGCTGCTCAAAGCATTGCCGTTCGCGCTCACCGCTGCGCAACGCCGTGTCTGCGCCGAGATCGCTCACAGCATCGGCCAAGACGTGCCCATGCACCGCCTGCTGCAAGGCGATGTCGGCTCCGGCAAAACCGTGGTCGCCGCGCTGGCCGCTGCCATTTGCATCGATGCAGGCTGGCAATGCGCGCTGATGGCTCCTACTGAAATCTTGGCCGAGCAACACTTTCGCAAACTCATCGCGTGGTTGGAGCCGCTGGGCATTAAAACGGCGTGGCTTACCGGCAGCCAAAAAACCAAAGAGCGCCGCGACATGCTGGCCCTGATTGCCAGCGGCGAAGCGGGTTTAGTGATTGGCACGCACGCCATCATCCAAGACAAAGTGCAGTTCAAAAACCTGGGTCTGGCCATCATTGACGAGCAGCATCGCTTTGGCGTGGCGCAGCGCCTGGCCCTCAGAAGCAAGATGACGCTGGACGGCCAGGAGCCCCATCTCTTGATGATGACTGCCACGCCGATTCCGCGTACGTTGGCCATGAGTTACTACGCCGACTTGGAGGTCTCCACCATCGACGAGCTGCCACCCGGCCGTACGCCCATCGTCACCAAGCTCGTCAACGACGCGCGCCGCGACGAGGTGATCGAGCGCATCCGCGTGCAGCTCGCACAAGGGCGGCAGGTCTACTGGGTCTGCCCGCTGATTGAAGAAAGCGAGATGCTCGATTTAGCCAACGCCACCGAAACGCACGAAGCCTTGAGCGCCGCGCTACCGGGTCTGATGGTCGGCCTGCTGCATTCGCGCATGCCCGTCGCTGAGAAAAAGGCGGTGATGTCGCTCTTTGTCGATGGCGTGATGGGCGTGCTGGTCAGCACCACCGTGATTGAGGTTGGCGTCGATGTACCGAACGCTTCGCTGATGGTGATCGAGCATGCCGAGCGCTTTGGCCTGAGCCAATTGCATCAACTCCGAGGCCGCGTAGGTCGCGGAGCGGCAGCTTCTGCCTGCGTGCTGCTTTACTCGACGGGTGATGCGCCTCGGCTTGGCGAGACGGCGCGTGCGCGTCTTAAGGCTATGGTGGAGACCAATGACGGTTTCGAGATTGCAAGGCGTGACCTTGAGATTCGTGGCCCCGGCGAGTTTTTGGGTGCACGCCAGTCAGGTGCCGCGTTGTTGCGATTTGCTGATTTGGGGACGGATGGTGAGCTGCTGGAGTGGGCGCGGGCTGCTGCTCCGGTGATGCTGGACAAGCACGCTGCGCTGGCTGAGAAGCATGTGCTGCGTTGGTTGGGGGGGAAGGCGGAGTATTTGAAGGCTTGAGTGGGTTGCCTTACAATCAGTACCTTCCGTAAGGAGCCCCCACCATGCTCGTAACCATCACATCCAAGCGCCAAGTAACCTTCCCCGCGCACGTCCTCACCTCACTTGGTGCCAAAGCGGGCGATCAGCTGGAGCTTGTGCCGAGCCCTGACGGCTTTTTACTCAAACCAAGGCGTGTTGACATAAGCCGCCTAGCACCCTTACGCGGCAAACTGGCTACCAACACGGCGGCGTTTGATGTCCAAACTTTCAGAAATCAACCCCATGACCCAGCGCGTCGGGATTGACACGTCCATCCTGGTGCGCCTTGTCACGGGCGAGCCACCGAAAGCATTTGATGAGGCGGCGGCGGCGCTAACCCGCATGGTCGAGCGCGAGCACGCAAGCGTGTTCGCCAGCAACATGGTGATTGGCGAGGCGTATATCGCGTTGCAACATCACTACCAAGTCAGCAAGCCCAATGCCAAGGCCGCGCTCAGCAGCGTGTTGACCAGCGGATTGGTGGCACCCAGTGGCGGGCAACCAGTGCTGGAAGCGCTGGGGACCAGTCGGGGTTGTGGTTTGCTGGATCGCCTGATTTCGTTGCAATACCGTGCCGAAAACCTTGCGACACTCACACTTGATCGCAAAATGGCAACATTGCCTGAAGTGACGCGTTTATAACGCGATTTCCCACCTGAAACTGTGGTGATTCCTATTTATGCGCATAATATGCGCATCGCTGTTATCAGGATGCCTCATCATGCAAATCACCGCAACCACCCACGACGCAGTGCTGCGTAAACGCGCTGTCAATTTGACCCTTAACGAAGCCCTCGTAGCACAGGCTAAAACCTATACAAACAACCTGTCTGCCACGATGGAGGGGCTGCTCGCTGACTTCGTGGCACGCAGGCAGCAAACCGATATGACGCGACAACAAATAGCCAACGCATGTGCGGCGGACTGGAACGCTGTGCATTTGACGATTGGGTCGTTTGCTGACGAGCATTCCACGCTTTGACGGATTGGTTTGAATGGCTCAGTTTGATGTGCATCGCAATAAGGGGTCGCAGAAGGAATCCATTCCCTTTGTGGTGGTGGTTCAATCCGCGCTATTTGACCGCTACCGCAGGCGTGTGGTCGTACCGTTGGTGCGGCGCAGCGCGTTGCCCGGGCTTGCAACAACTGTCGGTTCACGCATGAATCCGGTGTTCCAGATCAAGGGGGTTGACGTGGTGCTTCACCCGTTAGACATGGTGTCTGTCGCCGTCGATCAATTGGGTGAGCACGTCGATTCACTGGCGGAAAATGGGATGAGCATCTCCGACGCACTGGACGAACTGCTGACTCGTTCCTGGAACTGACCTTTGACTAACCCATGACCCTCACCGAACTCAAATACATCGTCGCCGTCGCCCGCGAGCGCCATTTTGGCAAAGCGGCGGAGGCTTGCTTTGTGTCGCAGCCCACGCTGTCGGTCGCAGTGAAGAAGCTCGAAGATGAGCTGGAACTCAAGATCTTTGAGCGCAGCGCCAATGAGGTGACGGTGACACCGCTGGGCGACGAAATCGTGCGCCAAGCGCAAAGCGTGCTGGAGCAAGCCTCGGCGATTCGCGACATTGCCAAGCGTGGCAAAGATCCGCTGGCGGGGGCTTTGAAGCTGGGCGTTATTTACACCATTGGCCCGTATTTGCTGCCGGATCTCGTGCGCCAGATGATCACGCACACGCCGCAAATGCCGTTGATGCTGCAAGAGAACTTCACGGTCAAGCTGCTGGAGCTGCTGCGTACCGGCGAGATTGACTGCGCGATTCTGGCGGAGCCGTTTCCGGATGCGGGCCTGGCGCTGGCACCCTTGTATGACGAGCCTTTTTTTGCGGCAGTGCCCACCACGCACAAGCTGGCCCAGCAGGCCACGGTGTCGACCGAAGACTTGA
>JANNFW010000463.1:0-3162 GCA_031380235.1 Rhodoferax sp.
TTTGCAGCGCTACCCCGGCACCGTGGTCGCCATCACCCATGACCGCTACTTTCTGGACAACGCGGCCGAGTGGATTTTGGAGCTGGACCGTGGCTCCGGCATTCCCTACAAGGGCAACTACAGCGACTGGCTGCAACAAAAGAGCGAGCGCCTGGCAACCGAGCAGAAAGGTGAAGAGTCTCGCGCCAAGGCCTTGAAGAAAGAGCTGGAGTGGTCTCGCCAGAACCCCAAAGCCCGCCAAGCCAAGAGCAAGGCGCGGCTGGCCCGGTTTGAAGAGCTGTCTGACTTTGAGTACCAAAAGCGCAACGAGACGAATGAAATCTTCATCCCCGTGGCAGAGCGCTTGGGCAATGAGGTGATTGAATTTGTCAACGTCACCAAATCATTTGGCGACCGCGTGTTGATTGACAATTTGAGCTTCAAGGTGCCAGCGGGCGCCATCGTTGGCATCATCGGCCCCAACGGCGCGGGCAAGTCCACGCTGTTTCGCATGATCTCCGGTGCGCAGAAGCCCGACAGCGGCGAGGTGAAGATTGGCTCCACCGTCAAAATGGCTTTCGTCGATCAAAACCGCGACGATTTAGCCAACGAAAAAACGGTCTGGGAAGATGTCTCAGGCGGCTTGGACATGCTCAACGTTGGCCGCTTCACCATGGCCAGCCGCGCGTATTGCGGCCGCTTTAACTTCAATGGCCAGGATCAGCAGAACCGCGTCGGCACGCTCTCAGGCGGAGAGCGTGGGCGTTTGCATTTAGCCAAGACCTTGATCGCAGGCGGCAACGTGCTGATGCTCGACGAGCCGTCGAACGATCTTGACGTGGAAACCCTGCGCGCGCTGGAAGATGCCTTGCTGGAGTTTGCAGGCTCCATCATGGTGATCAGCCATGACCGCTGGTTTCTCGACCGCATCGCCACCCACATCCTCGCCTGCGAGGGCGACAGCCAGTGGACGTTCTTCGATGGCAACTACCAAGAGTACGAAGCTGACAAGAAGAAGCGCCTGGGTGAAGAGGGGGCCAAGCCCAAGCGGATGCGGTTTAAGGCGTTGAAGTAGTTTTCAGAGTACCGCCTCCAACCCCTTGCGCTCCAGCAGATTCAGCAGTTTGAGCGAAGGCCCGCTGGGATGCTTTTCGCCACCTTCCCATTTGCGGATGGTTGACACGCTGGTGTTGAGAACTGCTGCCAACACCGATTGACTGAGGTTTAATTGGTCTCGCAAGGCGCGGATTTGGTCGCTGTCGTAAGCCGGGATGGCATCCAAGCACAACGCGTCGTAAATGAGCATCTTGCGCTTGTCAATGAAACCGAGGCGATGCAAGTCACTCACGGTTTCATGCATGGCTTCCAAAATACGGCTTTTGGCCTTGGGTTTACGGCTGGTCGTTGAATCAATTTTCATGGCATATCTCCATCAAACTCCTGTCGAGCAAAGCAAGTTCAAGCTGCGAGGCCTGCATCGCCAGTAACTCACCAGCAGCTCCCTGAACCATCACTAACTCGTCCGCATCAATGTTGGTGCGGTCATTTTTTTCAAACCCATACACGAAGAACCATCGGCTGCCGCGGTTGGTGGCGATCAGTGTTCTGGCTCCACTACTCTTACCACGTCCTGGCATTGAAATCCGTTTTTTCACAATGCCTGCGCCCAAGTCGGCATCGATCAGACCATTGACCATCTCCGTGACGGCCTCACACAGCAACGAATCCGTCAACTCGGTCTTTCTCATCCATCGGCTGAAATGACGAGTTTTGAAAACGCGTTGCATGTTTTTAATTATGCCACTAAGTGGCATAGTTTGCATCGAACTTGAGCAGACTTCAAGCCTTCAGCAACTTCTGGCGCACCATGTCAATATGGTTGCGCAACGAGTAGAGCTCATCCGCATAAGACAGTGGCACCGTCACTTTTTCGGCGTGAACTTCCAGCGCCTCAAGCTCGATGAGCAGAACACTTGGGGATTCGGTGTTCTCACCCAAGCGCTCTTCAATATTGCGCAGTTGCCCGTACCAGCGAAAGATTCGTGAGCGGATTCGGAATTGGTACAACGGCGGCACGATGCGCGACAGCGGCAGCAGCACCGCCACGATAATGCCCAGCGCCAGCCACATGCGCTCCATCAAGTTGGCCATCGAAAACGGCAGGTAGCGCTGCAACAGGGGCACGCCGTTGCGAATGGTGCGGTCTGCCTCCTGCGCCAGCGGAAACTCCGTGTTGGCAATATTGGGATACTCGCGTGCCCTGTTGAACCAACTGGCACTGCCATGCAATTTGAGCGAGGCTTGCGAGAACAGTTGCAGGATGGCCGGGTGTACGCCGTCGCGCGCCAGCAAGGTCGTGGTGGGGGCGACCAGTCGCACGTCGCTGGTGGGCACGTCACCCGCCAGGTCAACCACACCACGTGGCAGCGAAACCGGGGTCAAAAACGAAAATCGCCGTGAGTAAGCCTCGTTCTGGTTGAAGTCCAGCAGCTTCACGCCTGGCGTTTGCAACAGCATTTGCACCATGGGCGATTCGGGGGCGGAGGCGAACACAATCGCATCAACCTCGTTGTTGAGAAACGCCATCGTCGCGGGGGTCTGCTCCAGTTTTGAGAGCTTGAGTGTTGCCAGTTCAAGCCGGTTCACGTCAAACAGTTTCTCCATCAACGCGGGCACGCCGCTGCCTTTTGTTCCCACGTTGATGCGCAGTGTTTTGAGCTGACCGAACGAGGTCAGGGTGTCGTTCGTCGTCGCATCAATGGCGGCCTGCGTCTTGTAGAACAGCCACAGCGGCTCCACAAACAGGCTGCCCAAAGACTCGATGCCGCTTTCTGCGTTAAGCGGATTCTCGTCACTGCCGCCTTGCACAAAGCCGAGATCAACCTTGCCCTCGCGCAGTAATTGCAGATTGGCCGACGAGCCCTCGCTGGCCACGAGGCGAACCTCAATGCCGTTTAGCGCCAGCGCTTTGGCATAGCGGCTGCCAAACTCGGCGTAGGCACTTTGCGCGGGGCCGGTGGCCAAAGTGACGTGCTTGGGCGGATTCGGGTCAAGCCACCAGTAGGCCAGGGTCAGCAACGCCAGTGTCAGCAGGATGAAGGGGCCGGCGGATACCAGCATCGCCCGCATAGACAGCAGGGCGTAGGAGATTTTTTTAGCCATGGAGGGCACTATTTTGCGCCC
>JANNFW010000495.1:0-3754 GCA_031380235.1 Rhodoferax sp.
CAACAACGGCACCGGCGCCGAAACGATTGGCGGCTGGACGGTGCAATACGCATCGGCCACCGGCACGACCTGGCAAACCACGTTGATCCCGGCGGGCACATCGCTGCCAGCAGGACGCTACTTCCTGATCAGACAGGCGCAGGGTGCCGGTGGTACGGTGGACATCACACCGGACTTGAGCGGCACGATTGCGTTGTCGGGCACCAATGGCAAGGTTGCTTTGGTTGGCAACGCCACAGCGCTGACGGGTGCGGCCCCCGCTGTAGGCGCAGCGCTTGATGTCCTGAGCTATGGTGCGGCGACACCCACGGAAGGCAGCCCCACAGCAGCCTTGAGCAACACCACAGCCGCGGTTCGCAATGCCAACGGCTGCACTGACAACGGCGACAACGCTGCCGATTTCGCCGTTAGCGCGCCGAATCCGCGCAATTCAAGCGCTGCTGCAATCGTGTGCGGCGGTGGCCCCGGCCCGCTGCCCGTGGCTGCGGCGATCTACAGCATTCAAGGTAGCGGCTCTACCAGCCCGCTCGCAGGCCAACTGGTGGCGACCAGCGGCGTGATCACCAAGCGGGTCAACAACGGTTTTTACATGCAAGACCAAGCTGGCGACGGCAACCCGGCCACGTCAGATGGCATCTTCGTCTTCACGGGTTCTGCCTCGTACCCAGCCGCGCAAGTCGGTAATCTGGTGCAAGTGACCGGCACCGTGGTCGAGTTCAACACCGGTGCCGCCACCAACGCTTACACCCTGGCGCGCACGCTGACGCAGCTCTCCAGCGTGACGGCAGTCACTCTGGTTAACAGCGGCTTTGTCATCAATCCGACCGTGGTTGCCTTGCCCGAGGCGGTCGAGGGCGACCTGGAGCGCTTTGAAGGTATGTTGGTGCAATTGACCGGGCCTTTCACCGTGCAGCAAAACTTCTTCCAGGGCCGCTACGGCCAGTTGACGCTGGCCGTGAATGGCCGAATGGAAACGCCCACCAATCGCTACCGCCCCGGTGCGCAGGCCAACGCCCTGGCCGATGAAAATGCACGCCGCCGCATCATTTTGGACGATGGAACCTCGCTGCAGAATCCCAATCCTACGCCTTACGCGGGGGCCAACGGCTTGCCACGTGCAGGCGACACAACGGGCAACATCACGGGTGTGATCGATTTCGGTCTGGCCACAAACAGCACAGCAGGCCTGGCCGATTACAAGATTCAGCCCACCATCGTTCCCGTGTTCACCGCTAGCAACCCGCGCATGGTGGCCCCTGAAGCGGTGGGTGGCAATGTCAAAGTGGCCAGCTTCAACGTGCTGAACTTCTTCACCACCTTCACCAATGGCGAAACAGCGACGGGTCAGACGGGCCAGGGCTGCACGCTGGGCACCACGACCACGGCAGCCAATTGCCGGGGTGCCAGCAACCTGAATGAGTTCCAACGCCAGCGCAGCAAAATCGTCGAGGCCATGGCGGCCATCGATGCTGACGTGCTCGGCCTGATGGAGATGCAAAACAATGGCAGTGTCGCCGTGCAAAATTTGGTAGATACGCTGAACGCTAAAGTCGGCGCGGGCACCTACGCCGCCACCGCCGTGCCCACGCAAGGCACGGGCACGGATGCGATTCGCGTGGCGATGATCTTCAAGCCCACCAAGTTGAGCCTGGCAGGTGCGCCTGTGAGTGATGTCGATCCCATCAACAACCGGCCTACGCTGGCGCAGTCCTTCAGCTTGGCCAACGGTGAGCGCTTCACACTGTTGGTCAATCACCTCAAGTCCAAAAGCTCCTGCCCGTTGGCGACCGATGCCGATGCCGCAGGCAATGTGGACGCGGGTGACGGGCAGGGCTGCTGGAATCTGCAGCGCAAGCAGCAGGTGCAGCGCCTGCAAAGCTTCGTGGCGCAACTACAGGCCGCCACGGGCAGCAATGATGCGCTGTTGATTGGCGACTTCAATGCCTACGCGCAAGAAGATCCGATCTATGACCTGACCAGCACGGGCTACGTCGATCAAGTGGGCCGCTTCAGCACTTCGGGCTACTCGTATGTGTTTGACGGCGCGGCGGGCCGATTGGACCATGCCATCACCAGCGCCAGCCTGTCAGCCCGCGTGAGTGCGGTGGCGCATTGGCACATCAATGCGGACGAGAACACGCTGCAAGACTACAACACTGAATTCAAGTTCCCGGCTACCACCTGCGGCGGTGCCTGCCCGCCAGACCCGTTTACCCTGTCGCCATACCGCTCGTCTGATCACGACCCGGTCATCATCGGCCTGAACCTTTATAAGACCCTGAACGGCACCGCTGGCCGCGACACGATCGTGGGCACGGCGGGTGATGACCTGATCGTGGGCGGCGTGGGTGCAGACACCCTCACTGGAGGCCTGGGTCGCAATGTGTTCTTCTACCAGTCGATGCGTGACGCGGGCGACACGATTACCGACTTCGTTCCCGGCAAAGATCGCCTCGACCTGGATCAGCTCCTGGCCTCCATCGGTGCCAGCAAAACCACGGCCTTCAGCCTGGGCGTTGTAAAACTCGTTGCCTCCGGTGGCAACACGCTGGTGCAGATCGACATTGACGGCACGGCTGGCCCTAACATCGCGCGCACGCTGACAACGCTCACGGGCGTGTCGCCCTCGCAAGTCGTCGTGCTGCGTGACATGGGTGTTCAGTAACTGCCTACACTGCCCCATCATCACCTTTTAGACGTTTTTTAGACCTTCATTTAGACCCGTATCATGAAAAAACTTCTTCTCACCATCAGTTTCGCTGCCGCACTGGCTGGCCTGAATGCGCCTGCTTTGGCTGCACCCGTTGACCTGACTTCTTGGCTGGTGTCGGGTGACTCTCTGGTGTCGACAGGCTCTGCCAAAGTCACCACTGCCTACACCGATGAAACGCCACTGGGAAGCGGCGCGCTGGACATCACCGCGCTGGAGTTGCAGTTGAACACCGCGTCCGGCACGCTCGGTGCCGATGCGTTTGAAGGCTCGGCCCTGTCCCAAAGTTTCAGCTTTGCCGCCAGCACCAGTCTGAGTTTCAACTGGACGTTGGGTACCGATATTTTCGATGCTGGTTTTGCCGACCTTGCCTTCGTGCTGGTCGACGGCACGCTGTTGTTGCCGTTGGCAAACGTCACTGCCGCAGAGCTATCTGGCGTATTCAACTACACCTTCAGCGCAGGTGCCCACTCGCTCGCGTTTGGTGTGGTGGATGTCAACGATGTCTTGGGCGTTTCGACCCTCACCGTGTCAGATGTGAATTTGGCCGAAGGCGCGGTGCCTGAGCCGGGCTCTCTTGCGTTAATGTTGGCAGGCTTGGGTGTGCTGGCCTGGCGGGCCCGGGGCCACAACCGCTAGCCCTTACAAGTCTATAAATCCGTTTGGCGTTCGATGATTCTGCTGACCAATCCATAGTCCACTGCCTCTTGCGCGGTCATCCAATAGTCGCGGTCAATGTCTGCCAGCACGGTGGCGAGTGATTTCTTGGTCTCGCGAGCAATAACGCTTGCGATTCGTTCTCGGATTTTGACAATCTCTCTGGCCTGGATCGCAATGTCAGTCGCTTGCCCGCCCGAGCCACCACTGGGCTGATGAATCAAAAACCGCGTGTTGGGAAGGCAGACGCGGCGCTCGAGGGGCACTGACAAATACACGTGTGTCGCTGCGCTGCCCACCCAGCCCGTGCCAATCATGGTGACGGGGGCATTGATGTAGCGCACGATGTCGTGAATAGCATCGCCGGACTCAACATGCCCACCGGGG
>JANNFW010000506.1:0-18732 GCA_031380235.1 Rhodoferax sp.
CAAAAGCAGTCGGCTGTCATGGCCTGTTTGGCGATTGTTCAGCAGGAGCTGGGTTACGTCAGCGTCGAGAGCGAAAAAGTGGTTGCAGACTACCTTGGCATGGCTCCCATCGCTGTGCACGAAGTCACGACGTTTTACAACATGTATAACCAGCGGCCAGTGGGCACCTTCAAACTTAATGTGTGTACCAATTTGCCTTGCCAATTGCGTGATGGCGCTGCGGCTCTGAAGTACCTCGAGAACAAGCTGGGAATCCACATGGGGCAGACGACCGCTGACGGTATGTTCACTTTGCAGCAAAGCGAGTGTATGGGTGCTTGTGCGGACTCGCCCGTTGTGCTGGTCAATGATCGCTCCATGTGCAGTTTTATGACCGATGACAAACTTGATCAGCTCGTTGATGGCTTGCGCGCATCAACCGGCAGTTCTGCGGTCAACGCTTCAATACCTGCAGGTGTGAAATGACAATGACTACTGAGAAGCTTTTGTCCCAATTCCAGGCCCATGGATTGGAAACCTGCTTTCATGGCCGCCATATCAATCCGCAAATTTATGCTGATTTGAATGGTCGCAATTGGCGACTCAAAGACTACGAAGCCAGGGGCGGCTACCAAGCGCTTCGCAAGATTCTTGGGAAAGATGGTGCATCGCTTCCAGAGGGTGCAACGGTAGGCATGACGCAGGATCAGGTCATTGCGGTGGTTAAAGAGTCCGCCCTGCGTGGGCGCGGCGGTGCCGGGTTTCCCACTGGTCTGAAGTGGAGCTTTATGCCCCGCCAATTCCCAGGTCAAAAATACCTCGTCTGCAATTCGGACGAAGGTGAGCCGGGCACTTGCAAGGACCGTGACATTCTTCAATTCAATCCACATATTGTGATTGAAGGAATGATCATTGCTGCGTACGCCATGGGCATCTCGGTGGGTTATAACTACATCCACGGCGAGATTTTCAGTACTTACGACCGGTTTGAAGAAGCACTTGAAGAGGCAAGGGCAGCGGGACTGTTGGGCGACAAAATTCTGGGCAGTGGTTTCAGTTTTCAACTGCATGCTTTCCACGGATTTGGGGCCTATATTTGCGGTGAGGAAACAGCCTTGCTCGAATCGCTGGAAGGCAAAAAAGGCCAGCCCCGTTTCAAGCCGCCATTTCCTGCGAGTTTTGGGCTCTACGGCAAGCCCAGCACGATCAACAACACCGAGACATTCGCAGCGGTGCCGTGGGTCATTCGCAATGGCGGAGCGGCTTATCTTGCGTGCGGTAAGCCGAACAATGGTGGCACCAAGATTTACTCGGTCAGCGGCGATGTAGAGCTTCCAGGCAATTACGAGGTGCCTTTGGGAACGACGTTTCCCAAGCTGCTGGAGATCGCTGGTGGTGTTCGCAAAGGTCGCCAGCTCAAGGCAGTCATCCCTGGTGGATCTTCCGCACCGATTTTGCCGGCCGACATCATGATGGGTTGCACCATGGACTACGACTCCATCGCCAAGGCCGGTTCCATGCTGGGGTCGGGCGCGGTGATTGTGCTCGATGACAGCCGATGTATGGTGAAGTCCTTGCAGCGGTTAAGCTACTTTTATATGCATGAGTCTTGCGGCCAATGCACACCTTGCCGAGAAGGCACGGGTTGGTTGTCCCGCATGGTGGATCGAATTGAGACGGGCCATGGTCGACCCAGCGACATGGATTTGCTCAACTCTGTCGCCGACAACATCCAGGGTCGAACGATTTGCGCATTGGGCGATGCTGCGGCCATGCCCGTGCGCGCCATGATCAAGCACTTCCACCACGAATTTGAGTATCACGTTGAGCACAAGACCTGCATGGTTCCCGCTTACGTTTGAATGAGCGTCTGTACGAGCATTAAGAGATGATTGAAATCGAACTGGACGGCAAAAAAATTGACGTGCTTGAAGGCAGCATGATCATGCATGCCGCCGATAAGGCGGGCACCTACATTCCGCATTTTTGCTACCACAAGAAGCTAAGCATTGCTGCAAACTGCCGCATGTGTCTGGTCGACGTGGAGAAGATGCCCAAGCCGATGCCCGCTTGCGCCACACCCGTCACACAGGGCATGATCGTTCGAACCAAGAGCGACAAAGCCATCAAGGCGCAGCAGTCTGTGATGGAGTTTTTGCTGATCAACCATCCGCTGGATTGCCCGATCTGCGACCAGGGTGGCGAATGCCAGTTGCAGGATTTGGCAGTCGGTTACGGTGGGTCTGCCTCGCGCTATGAAGAAGAGAAGCGTGTTGTTGCCGTGAAGGACGTCGGGCCCTTGGTTTCCATGCAGGAGATGAGCCGCTGCATTCATTGCACGCGCTGCGTTCGTTTCGGTCAGGAAGTTGCTGGTGTCATGGAACTGGGCATGTCGCACCGAGGCGAGCATGCCGAGATTGAGACCTTTATTGGAAACTCGATTGACTCGGAGTTGTCGGGCAACATGATCGACATCTGCCCCGTTGGCGCGTTGACCAGTAAGCCGTTTCGCTACAGCGCACGCACATGGGAGCTTTCCAGACGCAAGTCGGTTAGCCCACACGACTCAACCGGCGCAAACCTGATTGTCCAAGTCAAGGCCAATAAAGTCATGCGTGTGGTTCCGCTGGAGAATGAATCTGTCAATGAGTGCTGGATAGCTGACCGTGACCGCTTTTCGTACGAGGCACTCAACGGCCCGGAGCGTTTGACCGCACCCATGCTCAAACAGGGCGGTGTATGGAAGACAGTCGATTGGCAAACTGCGCTGGAGTTCGTCGCAAACGGACTCAATCAAATCAAGGCCAGTCACGGTGCCAGCAGTCTGGGTGCGCTGGTCAGTCCCCACAGCACGCTCGAAGAGTTGTTTCTGTCCGCGCGTTTGATGCGTGGCTTGGGCAGTGAGAATATTGATTACCGTTTGCGCAACAGTGCGTTCCTAGCACCGGTCACAACAAGCGAGGGTCTTCCCACCGCACGTTGGCTAGGTACATCGATAGCTTCTTTGTCGAAGTTGCAGCGCGTGCTGATCGTGGGCTCTAACCTGCGCAAAGATCATCCTTTGTTCGCTCAAAGAATCCGTCAGGCCGCGCGGATGGGCTGCGTGGTGCATGTTGTCGACTCAGAAGTTTTGGACTGGGCGTTGCCGATTGCGAACTCGGTTCTCTCCGACTCCAAAGACTGGGTACAAAGACTGGCCGAGATTGCCGCAGCAGTTGCCCTCGAAAAAGGCATCGCCGCGCCGACTGAAGTGCGCCCCGGTGATCAAGCCAAATTGATTGCAAGCTCGCTTCTAGCGGGTGAAAGAAAGGCGATCCTTTTGGGCAATGCATGCGCGCATCATCCGAGCGTCGAAAGTCTGCTGTCGCTTGCCAATTGGATTGGTGTCGAAACAGGCGCTTCTGTGGGATTTTTGACGGAAGCGGCCAACACCGTAGGTGCGCAGCTTGCCAGCGCCATTCCCGGCATGAACGGCATGAATGCGGCGCAAATGTTGGCCGGTGGCACGAAGGCTCTGTTGCTCCTGAATTCCGAGCCGGTCTTTGATTCGGCAGCAGGATTGGCGACGCGGGCGGCGCTGGAGAGGTGCGAGATGGTCGTCACGCTCAGCCCATTCAAGGCCAATTTGGAATTCAGTGATGTCCTGCTGCCGATTGCCCCCTTTACCGAAACCCCTGGCAGCTTTGTCAATGCCGAGGGCCGTATTCAGAGCTTTCACGCGGTCGTAAAACCTCTGGGTGAAACACGCCCTGCCTGGAAAGTGCTGCGCGTGCTGGCAAATCTTTTGAATGTGCCTGGATTTGAGCATGACTCGACACAGGATGTGCTTGCTCAACTGATGAGCGGACTGGGTGCCAGACAAGACACTCAAAAAAATGCAGAAGTGCTGTTCGTTCCCGAGTCTTCATTGAATAACAACTGCGATTCGAAAATTGACTTAACACCTGCGGTCGTGCACCCTGTGGTCGCCTCCATTTATGCTCTGGACAGCATCGTGCGCCGAGCCCCATCGCTTCAGTTGACAGCGGATGCAAAGCACGCAACCGCGTTGGACGGAGTAGCCGCATGATCGATGCGATCTTCGCCTCGGGCCAAGGCCTCATCAACGCGAGTTGGTGGACGGTGATGGCTTGGCCCGTGCTGTGGATACTGGCAAAAATTGTCGTCGTGGTGGCTCCGCTGATGGGTGCGGTTGCCTACCTGACGCTGTGGGAGCGCAAGGTGATCGGCTGGATCCAGATTCGCATCGGCCCCAACCGGGTTGGTCCATTGGGGCTGCTGCAACCCATCGCTGATGCGCTCAAGCTGATGGGCAAAGAGATTCTGATTCCATCCGCAGCGTCGAGCAAGGGCTTGTTTTTGCTCGGGCCAGTGCTCACCATCATGCCCGCGTTGGCCGCTTGGGCCGTGATTCCGTTTGGGCCAGAAACTGCCTTGGCGAATGTGAATGCGGGTTTGTTGTTCATCATGGCTATTACTTCGATGGAGGTTTATGGCGTGGTGATTGCGGGTTGGGCATCGAACTCGAAGTATGCCTTTTTAGGCGCTTTGCGTGCCTCTGCGCAGATGGTCAGTTACGAGATTGCCATGGGCTTTTGCCTGGTGGTGGTTCTCATGGTCTCTGCCAGTATGAACCTTACCGACATTGTGACGGGGCAAGGCAAGGGCCAGTTCGCGGCGATAGGGTTGAATTTCCTGTCATGGAACTGGCTGCCGTTGCTTCCGATTTTCATGGTCTACATCATCTCTGGGCTCGCGGAAACGAACCGTCATCCGTTTGACGTGGTGGAGGGTGAATCCGAAATTGTGGCGGGCCACATGGTCGAATACTCGGGCATGTCTTATGCCATGTTTTACTTGGCCGAATATGCCAATATGTGGCTCATTGCGATTTTGGCGACTATTATGTTTTTGGGTGGTTGGCTGTCGCCGGTTGACAGTGAATTTTTCAACTGGATTCCGGGCTGGATTTGGCTGGGTATCAAGACCTGCGCGGTGGTCACTCTTTTTATTTGGATTCGCGCGACCTTGCCACGTTTCCGTTACGACCAGATCATGCGCTTGGGTTGGAAGATATTCATTCCGCTCACGCTGGTCTGGCTGGTCGTCGTAGGCGCCTGGATGCAAACGTCATTCACGATCTGGAAGTAAACGGGCTTGAACATGACCACTACCACCAGTGTTAAAGAATTTCCTACCGGCGCATCGGCGTTTTCGCTCAAAGACTTCCTGTCCAGCTTCATGCTGGTGGAGCTTTTCAAAGGGCTGGCATTGACCGGGCGGTATGCGTTTCGGCGCAAGGTCACCATTCAGTTCCCGGAAGAGAAAACGCCGCTCAGTCCGCGTTTTCGTGGCCTGCATGCCTTGCGCCGCTATGAAAACGGTGAAGAGCGCTGCATCGCCTGCAAACTCTGCGAAGCGGTTTGCCCAGCGATGGCGATCACGATTGAGTCTGAGGTGCGTGATGATGGTTCGCGCCGCACGACGCGTTATGACATTGACCTGACCAAGTGCATTTTTTGCGGATTTTGTGAAGAGAGTTGTCCAGTTGACTCTATCGTAGAGACGCACATTCTTGAGTATCACGGCGAAAAACGAGGCGACCTGTATTTCACCAAAGAAATGCTGCTGGCTGTGGGCGACCGCTATGAAACGGAAATCGCGGCCAGCCGCGCCGCAGATGCAAAGTACCGCTAGCGCAGCTAAGCGCAAGTAGAGTTCAAAGAAGTAAAAAAGATCTGATTCATGGACGTTAAGACCGGCTTTTTCTATCTGTTTTCAGCGGTGATGCTGTTTGCAGCGTTTAGGGTGATCACTGCCCGCAACCCCGTCTACGCAGCGCTGTACCTGGTGCTGACGTTCACACAAGCCGCGGCGTTGTGGATTTTGCTCAAGGCGGAGTTCCTGGCCATCACGCTGGTGCTGGTTTACGTGGGCGCGGTGATGGTGCTGTTCCTTTTCGTCGTGATGATGCTTGACATCAACATGGATGGTTTGCGCCAAGGCTTCTGGAAGCATTTCCGAGTTGCGGCGACTTTAGGCGCGATCATTGCGCTTGAAATGGCTGCGGTTTTGATGGGTGGTTTCCGCATGACATCAGCGCCCAAAACCGTGGACAAGGCGATTGAGGTGGCAGGCGCAATGGCCCCGCAAATCTCCAACACCAAGGATCTGGGCAAGCTGCTTTACTCCCAGTACGTCTACCCCCTTGAAATCGCCGCCATGATTCTGCTGGTTGCAATGATTGCGGCCATTGCGTTGACCCTGCGCCAGCGAAAAGACAGTAAGTATTCAAGCCCCTCTGACCAGGTAAGAGTCAAGGCTGCGGATCGTATGACCGTGATAAAAATGCCTCCAACTAGAGCTGCTGGCGCTGCGCCGTCAGCGGGCGCAGCACCCGAGCAGGACATAAAAACATGAGCTTGACTCTCGGGCATTTCCTGTCACTGGGCGCAATTCTGTTTGCGCTATCAGTTATCGGTATTTTTTTGAACCGCAAGAATTTGATTGTCCTGCTCATGGCCATTGAGTTGATGCTGCTGGCTGTGAACATGAATTTCGTCGCCTTCTCGTATTACCTGAACGACATGCATGGGCAGATTTTTGTGTTTTTCATTCTGACTGTCGCTGCTGCGGAGTCTGCAATCGGGTTGGCAATTCTGGTGCAGTTGTTCAGAAACAAATCCAACATCAACGTGGATGAGCTCAACACCCTGAAGGGGTGAACATTGATGTTCCAAACTGACCTACTGACCGAACCAACGCTTCTGCACCTCGTTACCCCATCGATGCCATGAGTCAAACCCTTTCTGCTTCAACCCTGCTGGCCGTGCCGCTTGCGCCACTGGTCGGCGCATTGCTGGCAGGCATTTTGGGAACAACTTTTGGGGGCAACCTGATCGGGAGGCGTGGCTCCCATTCGTTGACGATTGCGGGTGTTTTTCTGTCGTTCGTTCTATCGGCGATGACCCTCTACCAGGTGGTCGAGCACGATGCACGCTTCAATGAAACGCTCTACACCTGGATGGTCGTGGGTGGCTTGAAGATGGAAATTGGATTTCTGGTGGACGGGTTAACCGCCATGATGATGTGCGTGGTGACCTTCGTCTCGTTGATGGTTCACATCTACACCATTGGCTACATGGAGGAGGACGACGGCTACAACCGCTTCTTTGCCTATATCTCGCTCTTCACTTTTTCGATGTTGATGCTGGTGATGAGCAACAACATGCTCCAGCTTTTCTTCGGCTGGGAGGCGGTGGGCTTGGTGTCGTATTTGCTTATCGGTTTCTGGTTCAACAAGCCCACGGCGATTTTCGCCAACATGAAGGCTTTCCTGGTGAATAGGGTAGGCGACTTTGGGTTCATTCTGGGTATCGGTTTGATCGCGGCTTATGCGGGCACCTTGAACTACGGAGAGGCGTTCGCCAAGCGTGATGAGCTGGCGGCGCTTGTGTTGCCTGGCACCAACTGGATGCTGATCACGGTGATCTGCATTTGCCTGTTCATTGGGGCGATGGGAAAGTCTGCGCAGTTTCCGCTGCACGTCTGGCTGCCAGACTCCATGGAAGGCCCCACGCCCATCTCTGCCCTGATCCACGCCGCGACCATGGTGACGGCTGGGATCTTCATGGTGGCGCGTATGTCACCTTTGTTTGAGCTGAGTGATACCGCGCTTAACTTTATTCTCGTGATTGGTGCCATCACTGCGTTGTTCATGGGTTTTTTGGGCATCATTCAAAACGACATCAAACGCGTCGTTGCCTATTCCACGCTGTCCCAGTTGGGTTATATGACGGTGGCATTGGGTGCTTCCGCTTACTCAGTTGCGGTGTTCCACTTGATGACGCACGCTTTCTTCAAAGCCTTGCTGTTCTTAGCGGCGGGTTCGGTAATCATGGGCGTGCACCACAACCAGGACATCCGTTGGATGGGTGGCTTGCGCAAGTACATGCCGATCACTTGGATCACGTCACTGCTGGGTTCATTGGCGCTGATTGGCACGCCGTTTTTTGCCGGCTTTTACTCCAAAGACAGCATCATCGAGGCGGTGCATTTCAGCCATCTACCGGGTGCAGACTTCGCGTACTTTGCGGTGCTGTCGGGCGTGTTTGTGACCGCCTTCTATTCTTTCCGGATGTACTTCCTCGTTTTTCACGGCAAGGAGCGGTTTGATGATAACCCCGACGCCCACCACGGTCATGATGATCATAAGGATCACCACGGCTCGCATGACGCGCACGGTAAGCCGCATGAGTCACCTTGGGTTGTTTGGGTGCCGCTGGTTTTGCTGGCCATCCCGTCGGTGTTGATTGGCTATTTCACAATCACACCATTGCTATTCGGGCATTTGTTCAGCGACGGAATATTTGTCGATTTGGCCAAGCATCCCGGCATGCTGGAGTTGGCGAAGGCGTTCCACGGGCCCTCAGGCATGGTGTTGCACGCGCTAACAACCGCACCGCTCTGGCTGGCGGTGGCGGGTGTCGCATTGGCGTACTACATGTACATCGTCAACCCGGCTTTGCCTGCAGCCATCAAGGCCCGGGTTATGCCCGTCTACATCTTGCTTGAGAACAAATACTACATGGATTGGTTCAATGAAAACGTGCTGGCCAAAGGCGCACGGGGCTTGGGTGTCGCGCTTTGGAAGGGCGGCGATCAGGCCGTGATCGATGGCACTTTGGTCAACGGTTCCTGGAAGGTTGTGGGTGCCTTTTCAGGCATGGTGCGCTGGTTTCAAACCGGCTACCTCTACCACTACGCATTGGCCATGATTCTTGGAATCTTTGTGCTGATGACCTATTTTGTCTGGTTGAAGTAATGGTTTGGGTCATGTTAAGTGAGTCACTATTTCCAGATAACGTGTACGTGATCGGAGAACAATAAAAATGGGTTTGTTGAGCCTGGCGATTTGGATGCCAATAGCTTTTGGTGCCGTGTTGTTGGCGCTGGGCCGGGATGACCAGGCACAGGCCGTGCGTTGGGTCGCGTTGGTCGGTGCCGTGATCAGTTTCCTGGTCACCATCCCGTTGTTGACGGGCTTCCAATTGGGCAGCGCGGCGATGCAGTTCGTCGAAAAAGCGCCCTGGATCAGCCGCTTCAATGTCAATTACCACCTGGGGCTGGATGGCATCTCGCTGTGGTTTGTGCCGTTGACTGCGTTTATCAACGTCGTGGTGATTATTGCCGGTTGGGAGGCCATCACCCAGCGCCTCAACCAATACATGGGCGCGTTCATGATTTTGAGCGGCTTGATGATTGGCGTGTTTTGCGCGCTCGATGGCTTGCTGTTTTACGTGTTCTTCGAGGCCACGCTGATCCCGATGTACCTGATCATCGGCATCTGGGGCGGCCCCAACAAAATTTATGCGGCGTTCAAGTTTTTTCTGTACACGCTCTTGGGCTCGCTGTTGATGTTGATCGCGCTGATCTTCCTGTACACCAAGTCAGGCGGCAGTTTTGATATTTTGACTTGGCACAAGCTGCCTTTGGGCAGCACGGCGCAAACGCTTCTGTTTTTTGCCTTTTTGGCGGCGTTTGCGGTCAAGGTTCCGATGTGGCCGGTGCACACCTGGCTGCCGGATGTGCACGTGGAGGCCCCCACGGGCGGCTCAGCTGTACTGGCGGCCATCATGCTCAAGCTCGGTGCTTACGGTTTTCTGCGGTTCTCAATGCCCATCGCGCCTGATGCCGCGCGGGAGTGGGCTTGGTTGATCATTGCCCTGTCCGTCATCGCCATCGTGTACGTTGGTCTGGTGGCGATGGTGCAGCAGGACATGAAAAAGCTGGTGGCCTACTCCTCCGTGGCGCACATGGGTTTTGTGACGCTGGGCTTCTTTATCTTCAACGACCTGGGTACCTCCGGCGGGCTGGTGCAGATGATCGCGCATGGCTTCGTTTCCGCCGCCATGTTCCTGTGCATTGGCGTTCTGTATGACCGCGTGCACTCGCGTGAGATCGCAAGCTATGGTGGGGTGGTCAACACCATGCCTAATTTCTCCGCCTTTGCCTTGCTGTTTGGCATGGCCAATTGCGGTTTGCCCGCCACGGCAGGTTTTGTCGGTGAATGGATGGTGATTCTGGGGGCAGTCAAGGCCAATTTCTGGCTCGGATTTGCAGCGGCCAGCGCCTTGGTATTTGGTGCGGCCTACACGCTTTGGATGTACAAGCGCGTGTACTTAGGGCCTGTGGTCAATGAAAATGTGAAGGCGTTGACTGACATCAACGCGCGTGAGTTTTCAATGCTCTCGTTGCTTGCGATTGCTGTGCTGTGGATGGGTGTCTACCCCAAGCCCTTCACCGATGTGATGGACACCTCGGTTGCCGAGCTGCTCAAGCACGTTGCAACGTCTAAGCTGAATTAAGAGACTCGGGAAATGATTGACAAAATAAGTTGGATCACCGTTTACCCAGAAATTATTCTGGCCGTGATGGGCTGCGTGATCGCACTCGTAGATCTGGGGGTCAAGAGCGCCCAGCGCACGCTCACCTACGTGCTGACATTGATTACCCTGGGCGTTGTCGCGTTGATCCAGGCTTTGTATGCCGCCGGTGGTGAGACCAGCTATGGCTTTGGCAATATGGTGGTCAGTGATGCCATGGGTAACTGGCTCAAGTGCTTTGCCAGCCTGGCCGTGATGGTCACCCTGGTCTATGGCCGCCCGTATGCGGCAGCGCGTGACATGCTGCGCGGCGGAGAACTCTTTTCGTTGAGCATGTTCGCGCTGCTGGGTATGTTCGTGATGATCTCTGGCAACAATTTTTTGGTGCTCTACATGGGGCTGGAGTTGCTGACTCTGTGCAGCTACGCGCTGGTGGCGCTGCGTCGTGATCATGCCACCGCGACTGAAGCAGCCATGAAGTATTTTGTGCTCGGTGCCATGGCGTCCGGCTTCTTGCTGTACGGTCTGTCGATGATGTACGGCGCGACGGGTTCGCTGGACATCAACGCCGTGTTCAAGGCTATTAACTCCGGCAATGTCGATCACCGTGTGCTGGTGTTTGGCTTGGTGTTCGTGGTCGCAGGCTTGGCGTTCAAACTCGGCGTGGTGCCGTTTCACATGTGGATTCCTGATGTCTACCAAGGTGCGCCCACCGTAGTCACCTTGCTGATTGGTGGCGCGCCCAAGCTGGCGGCCTTTGCGATCTGCATCCGCCTTCTGGTGGAGGGTTTGCTGCCGCTGGCCCCCGACTGGCAGCAGATGCTGGCAATCCTCAGCGTGGGTTCGCTGGCGTTGGGCAATCTGGCGGCGATTGCGCAGACCAACCTCAAACGCATGCTGGCCTATTCGACCATCTCTCAAATGGGCTTTGTGCTTTTGGGCTTGATGTCGGGCGTAGTGAACGGCAATACGCTGTCAGCCGCCAATGCTTACAGCGCCTCGATGTTTTACGTGATCACTTATGTGCTCACCACCCTGGCCAGCTTTGGCATTGTCTTGCTACTGGCACGCGATGGTTTTGAGAGCGAGGAGATTTCGGATTTTGCCGGGCTTAACCAACGCAGCCCGCTGTACGCGGCCATCATGGCCATCTGCCTCTTCTCGCTGGCGGGCATTCCACCCATGGTCGGGTTCTACGCGAAACTGTCCGTGCTGCAGGCGCTGATCGCGTCTGGGCAGGCGCTGGATATTGGCTTGGCCGTGTTTGCTGTGGTGATGAGCTTGATTAGCGCCTTCTACTACCTGCGCGTGATCAAGGTGATGTATTTTGACGAGCCCATCACCGCAACCACCGTGTCCGCCCCCATGGATGTTCGCGCCGTACTGACCATCAACGGCGCGCTAGTTCTGATTTTGGGATTGCTGCCCAGCGGGTTGATGGCCCTGTGCTTTGACGCTATGAAGCAGGTGTTGGGAACTTAAGCCTGAAGCGCGGCTTCCAAGCAAGCTGTTAGTGTCAGCAAACCGTAAATTTATGTCACAAACATTTGCAGTCTGGACTTTGGTGATCGTCGCGCTGCTTGCTGCAAACTTGCCCTTTGCGAGCCAGCGGCTGCTGGCCGTGTTTTCGTTGAACAAGCCCAAAACACCCTGGCTGCGCCTGCTCGAGTTGTTGATCTTCTACGCAATCGCAGGCGGTATTGGCCTCGCGCTGGAGCAGCGCGCCGGGCAAATCGCACCCCAGCGCTGGGAGTTTTATGCGATAACCGCGACGCTGTTTGTGACGTTCGCATTCCCTGGTTTTATTTACCGCTATCTGCTCAAGCGCCCCGCATGAAAGTTCTGGATCTTCAGTGCGCGCACAGCCATGTGTTTGAAGGTTGGTTTGGGTCAGAGGGCGATTTTCAGGATCAGCTAAGCCGTGGCTTGGTGCAGTGCCCGCTGTGCAGCAACGCGGAAGTGACCAAGCGATTGAGCGCACCAAGGCTAAATTTCGGCAAAACCAGTGCAAGCGATAGCCGCGACATCGTCGATGTGTCCGCTAAAGGCGAAGCCACCCGTACCAGCGCTGCGGCAAATACTGATGTTGCAACCATGCCGTCCGCCGAGCAGGCCATGGCTGCCGCCTGGATGGCCATGACCCGCAAAGTCCTTGCCAACACGCAAGATGTCGGCGACAAATTCGCTGAAGAAGCCCGCAAGATCCACTACGGCGAAACCGAAGAGCGCGGGATTCGCGGCAAGGCTACGCCGGATGAAACGCAAGCGCTGATCGAAGAGGGCATTGCCGTCATGCCGTTCTTCGTGCCGGATGCGCTTAAAGGGCCGCTGCAGTAGTCAACTGACCCTGGGGTTTCAAGGATACAACCCCCGCAACTCCCGTGCATGCAGAATCCGCTTGCACGCCACAATGAAGGTCGCTGTGCGCAAGCTCACCTTGTTGTCCTGCGCCACTTGCCACACGCCCGCAAACGCTTCCTTCATGATGCGCACCAGGCGGGCGTTGATTTCGTCTTCGCTCCAGAAGAAGCTGGAAAAGTCTTGCACCCACTCGAAGTAGCTCACGGTCACGCCGCCTGCGTTCGCGATCACGTCGGGCAGCACGAGGATGTTACGATCATGCAGGATGTCGTCTGCCGCAGGCGTGGTGGGGCCGTTAGCACCTTCTATGATCATCTTGGCTTTGATTTTTGGGGCATTGGCTTCAGTGATTTGCTGCTCCAGCGCGGCGGGGATCATGATCTCGCAATCGACCTCCCAAAACGTTTCGTTGGCGATCACCTCAGCTTGCGGGAATCCGGCCACGGTGCCTACTTGAGCCACGTGGGCGAGAAGTGCGGGCACATCTAACCCAGCGGCGCGGTAGATCGTGCCGCCATGGTCTTGCACCGCAACCACGTAAGCACCGGCCTCGGCAAAAAGGCGCCCCGCCACACCACCCACGTTGCCAAAGCCTTGTACCGCAATGCGCGCCTGGCTGATTTCCAAGCCGATGTGTTTTGCGGCCTCGATGCCGACCGTGAATACGCCGCGACCCGTCGCGTCACGTCGCCCGAGCGAGCCGCCCAGGTCAACCGGCTTGCCCGTCACCACGCCGGTGGCGGTGGCCCCTTCGTTCATGGAATAGGTGTCCATCATCCAGGCCATGATCTGCTCATTGGTATTCACGTCCGGCGCAGGGATGTCCTTTGTGGGGCCGATGATGATGCCGATCTCGCTGGTGTAGCGGCGCGTCATGCGCTCCAGCTCGCCGAGCGACAGTGTCTTCGGGTCGACGCGAATGCCGCCCTTGGCACCGCCGTAGGGCACGTTGACGGCTGCGTTTTTGATCGACATCCATGCCGACAGCGCCATCACTTCAGACAACGTCACGTCCTGATGAAATCGCACGCCACCCTTGCCGGGGCCGCGCGAGGTGTTGTGCTGCACGCGGTAGCCCTCAAAGTGGCGAATGCTGCTGTTGTCCATCTGAATCGGCACGTCCACGATCAACGCGCGTTTGGGGCGGCGCAAGGTGTCTACCCAGCGCGCCAGGTTGCCCAGGTAGGGCTCCACGCGATCCACTTGTTGGAGGTAGATTCCCCAGGGCCCGAGTTTGTCGGCTTGGAGGTAGGAGGGCAGGGCGACGCCAGTGGATTTGGTGACCGGGTGGGCCGTGGCAGGGCTTGTGGCTTGAGACATAAAAACAGTTCCTTGTGGGATATGTGAAGCTGCGCACTGTAGAACCGAGAAGCTACTTTGTCCAAGGCCAGAATGATTATAAACTATGCATTTCGCGCATACATTGAAAAAATTCACTTTTCTTAAAAAAATAAACCTGTGAGTTAATTCTAATCGCAAACAGCACGAAATGACAAAATTACCAATGTTTTGAAGCTCTAGCTCTCGTAGCAAATAGGTTTATTGCTATTGAATAAATATCAAATGGAATCAAACTAACAAGATCAATTAGAAGTAAATGTCGGAAAACCGTTACATTTTGCTTGCAAATTCGCCAATCTACCGATCAAATGGTTTGACGGCAACAATAATGGGAATTCGCAGAAATTATCTGAACTAGCAACTTCCATTGGCGACACATGACCGTAGCATTTGCATCAATTTTATGAAGCGTAAATATCTGAATAATTAATATTAATAATCGGTATGAATAGCTCTGTCATTAAAATCAACACCATTGAAATTCCTGACCCGGGGTGTGCAGTCTGTAAAGATGCCCTGGACTTCGATTTCACCTTTGCTTTTCAACCGATTGTCGACGTGACTCGGCAAACGGTTTTTGCCTATGAAGCGCTGGTTCGCGGCATAAATGGAGAAGGTGCAGGCGACATATTAAGCAAAGTGAACGATGAGACGCGCTACCGCTTTGATCAGCAGTGCCGGATTCGAAGTATCTTCCTTGCTCAGCGCTTGGGTATGAAGGAAAAAATTTCTATTAATTTTCTTCCCAATGCGGTGTACCAGCCTGAATTATGTATCCGTACGACTATTTTGGCGGCAGAAGCGGCAGGCTTCCCGTTGAATCAAATCATATTTGAAGTCACTGAAGGGCAACAAATATTAGAGCCCGAAAAACTGCTGGCCATTTTTCGCTATTACCGCGGTCGTGGTTTTACCACTGCAATTGATGACTTTGGTGCAG
This sequence comes from Rhodoferax sp., assembly GCA_031380235.1. GTDB lineage: Bacteria > Pseudomonadota > Gammaproteobacteria > Burkholderiales > Burkholderiaceae_C > JANYCG01. The sequence goes on from JANNFW010000506.1 coordinate 15,007, forward strand.
GCTATGCAGGGCTTACTCTGCTGGCAGATTTTCAGCCGAATCTCATCAAAATTGATATTCACTTAGTACGTAATATTGATACCGATCACGTCAAGCAAGCGGTCGTCAAGGGTATTATTTTGACGACGCAATTACTCGGGGTACAGATCATCGCCGAAGGTGTTGAGACTGCTGGTGAAGTCAAGTGGTTTGTGACCCATGGCATATTTTTAATGCAAGGATTTTATTTTGCAAAGCCGGGTTTTGAGTCATTGCCCGAAATTAGAACCTGGGACTATTGAGTACGGTAGGGGCGCAGTAGGGTTTTTAGCAGCACCGTTCAGTTTTTACGATGTTTCAAATACAGTCGCTGTGTTGACCTGTCAACCTAACAAAAATATTGAGAACCTGCACAACGCTATGAGTTACATCCGAACGCCCGCCGGGACTGCTGCGGCCCTGAACCCAAAGATCGTGATGTCGCGCCAGGCAAAAGCACTGTTGATCGCTATGAACGGCCAGTTCGACGCTCACTCTTACGCGTCACGCGTGCCTGGGGCGCAAACCGTGCCGGCCATGCTTGAGATGCTGGTGCAAGACGGGTATGTGCGGGTAGCGCCCTACGCTGACGGGCAAACAGTCGGGTTCGTCGCCACCAAACCGGCAGCCTTGACCGCCGTTTCGCAACCCGACGATCACCCTGCTGTGCAGGATGCAGTTGCCGCTATGACTGACTTTGTGATGCAGCATCTGCCCAACGATGCCCTGGAGATTTCGTTTGAGCTGGAGAGCCTGACGTCCATCGCGCAACTTGAGGCATCACTGGGCCTCTATGAAGCCAAGATTCAGCATCTTGGCCCATCCGCAGTCGAACATCTGGCAAAGCTCACGCGGATGATTCGCGCGGATTGATTTAACTTTTTACCCATCTTCAAGGAACCACTATGCTCGTGCGCCTCATTTACGCCAGTACCGCCACGGAAGGCGTGGGCTTGACTGAATTCAGGGGCATCCTGCAGCAGTCTCAGGTCAACAACCACAAGCGCGACTTGACCGGGGTTCTGGCCTTCAACAGCAGGATTTTTTTGCAAGGGCTCGAAGGCTCGCGTGAGCAGGTCAATGAGCTTTATTCGCGCTTGCTGCGCGACAAGCGCCATCATACCGTGGCGATGCTGGAATACGCCGAGATCGATGAGCGCGAGTGGGCGCAATGGTCGATGGGTTTCGCCGCGCCGAGTGCCGACAACCGGGCGTTGTTTCTGAAGTATTCAGGCCAGAGCGTCTTTAATCCCTATGGCATGCGTGGCAACGCGGTCAAAAAGATGCTGGGTGAGCTCGCAGGGAAATCAATCACCATGGGCCCACCGGGCGAGCGCGGCGACGGCGCTGCGCCCGCTGGCAGCAAGCCTGCGCCACCGGCAACCGCGCCGGCGCCGCTTTCATCATCCGCTCCGCGAGAACCGGCCGATTCGGGATTTCTAGGCCGCTTGCTGAATCGCTGAATTCAAACCTCATGGGGTCGCTTCTGCGCGCATTGATGAGGATCAATGATCACCAGCTACCGGGTTTAGCTTGTTGACGACTTGTTGGATAAAATTAACTCCAAGGTTAATTTGGAGGCGGTCAAGTCGAAAACAGCCAAATTATTGATGTTCTAGGCCTTTAGCTCCCGTGTTATATTTGTTTATTGTTACTAAATAAATAGTTCATGGGATCGTATTGATCTGTCGCGAATCACCCCTCATTGAACTGCAATGCCGCCAGCCGTGCATACACCCCGCCTTGTGCCACCAGCTCGGCGTGGGTGCCTTGCTCCACCAACTTGGCATGATCCAGCACGATGATGCGGTCGGCCTTTTGAACGGTGGCCAGGCGGTGCGCAATCACCAGGGTGGTGCGGCCCTGCATGGCAGATTCGAGGGCAGCTTGCACCATGCGCTCGCTCTCGGCGTCCAGCGCGCTGGTGGCTTCGTCCAGCAGCAAGAGCGGCGGGTTTTTCAGCATCGCGCGCGCAATGGAGATGCGCTGGCGCTGCCCGCCTGAGAGTCGCACCCCGCGCTCGCCTAAGAAGGTGTTGTAGCCCTCCGGCAGTGCGGTGATAAAGCCATCGGCAAAGGCGGCTTTGGCGGCCGCGTGGACTTCGTCATCAGACGCACCGGGCTTGCCGTAGCGAATGTTCTCCAGCGCGCTGGTTGAGAAAATTACCGCGTCTTGCGGCACGATGCCAACGCGGTTGCGCAAGTCTGCCAAGCTAATGTTCTTGATCGGCACGCCATCCAGTGCAATGTTCGAGGCGCCAGCATCTGGGTCGTAAAACCGCAGCAGCAACTGAAACACCGTACTCTTACCCGCACCGCTCGGCCCCACCAAGGCGATGGTTTCGCCGGGTTTGACGGTCAAACTGAAGTCATTCAATGCCGCTTGGCCAGGCCGCGACGGGTAGTGAAAATTGACGCGCTCAAACGCCACCGCGCTGCCGCTTTGCACCGTGGGCAGGGCCAGCGCGTTCGGGGGCGAAGTGATGGGTGACTGGGTGTTCAGCAGCTCCATCAGGCGCTCCGTGGCCCCGGCGGCACGCAGCAGGTCACCGTATACCTCGCCAAGCACCGCAAAGGCACCCGCGAGGATGATCACGTAAACAACCGTTTGCCCCAAATGCCCCGCTGAAATTTTGCCGTCCATCACCGCCTGCGTGCCCTGGAACAAGCCCCACAGCAACGCGGCCGACGTTGCAATGATGATGAAGCCCACCAGCACCGAGCGCGCGGTGGTGCGCCGTACGGCGGTTTTGAAGGCGTTCTCAGTCGATGCATCAAAGCGTGCTGCCTCAATCGATTCTGAGGTGAAGCTCTGCACTACCGGAATCGCGTTGAGCACCTCAGCCGCAATCGCGCTGGAGTCGGCCATGCGGTCTTGGCTGGCGCGCGAGAGCTTGCGCACGCGCCGCCCAAACCACAGGCTGGGCACGACGATCATCACCAACACGCCCAGCACCCAAGACATCACATACGGATTCGTCCAGACCAGAATGGCCAGCGCCCCCACGCCCATCACCAGATTGCGCAGGCCCATGCTTAACGATGAGCCGACCACCGTTTGCACCAACGTGGTGTCGGCAGACAGGCGCGAGAGTACCTCACCGGTTTGTGTGCGCTCAAAAAACTCAGGGCTTTGGCGCAGCACGTGGCTGTAAACGGCGTTGCGCAGGTCGGCGGTGATGCGCTCCCCCAGCCAGCTCACCATGTAGAAGCGCGCCGCTGAAAACAGGCCCAGGGCGACGGCCACGCCAAACAGCGCCGCAAAGTGATCGCGCATGGCCATCACCTGTGCACCCTTGTTGTTCACCATGTCGGCGTTAACCAGTCCGCCGTCAATCAAGCTGCGCAAGGCCAGCGGAAAAGCCAGTGTCGCCATCGCGGCCATCACCAGGAAGACCACCGCCAAGCCAATACGGCCCACATACGGTTTTAGGAAAGGCAGCAAGCCTGACAGCGACTTGGGGGACTGGGCGGCCTTGGGTGGCGCTTCAGTCGCAGGTGTGAGGGTGGCTTGGGCGGCGGTCATGACGGAGGAGGTGAGGGCGAAGCTGCGATTATCAACGTCACCCGTTCAGATCAAAGGGAGATCAGAGTGAGATCAAAGCCGCAGCGCCTTCGCATAACCGGTCATCTCCAGGTAGCCGCGGCCAATGTGGCGGCCTGCGCCGTCAAACAGGTCGCTCAGGCCCTCCCAGTAAATCGCGCCAGT
>JANNFW010000511.1:0-1641 GCA_031380235.1 Rhodoferax sp.
CGCTGGCGGTGAAACCTTTGGTCTGGGTGTGTGCAACGGCTGCCAGATGTTCGCCGAGCTGGCCGACATCATCCCCGGTGCCGAGCATTGGCCGCGCTTCACAACCAACAAGAGCGAGCGCTTTGAGGCGCGCCTGAGCATCGTTGAAGTGCTTGATTCGCCGTCGCTGTTCTTCAAAGGCATGGCGGGCAGCCGCTTGCCGATTGCCGTTGCGCACGGCGAAGGTTTCGCCAACTTCGAAGCTGCCAGCGGCGGTCGTGGCAGCCCTGCCAAAGCCATCGCCGCTATGCGCTTCACCGACAACCACGGCCAGCCCACCGACGCCTACCCGTTCAATCCCAACGGCAGCGCGGGTGGCCTTACCGCAGTGACAACGCCAGATGGCCGATTCACCGCCATGATGCCGCACCCCGAGCGCGTGTTTCGCAACGTCCAAATGAGCTGGACGAGCGGCGATGTGGCTGCGCACAGTGCTTGGATGCAGTTGTGGCGCAATGCGCGGACTTGGGTGGGGTGACATCTCTATGACCCCACAACAACTTCTCTCCCATTACGACTCTGCCGTACTCTGGAACAGTGCTCCCGGCTTGGAACCCAGCTTCGACGTGGCGGCGGCCTACCAGAGCGCGTTGGCCGTGCGTGAGCTGCGCAAGAGCCGGGGCGAGGTGCCTCGTGGCTACAAAATCGGATTCACCAATCGCAATATCTGGCCTCGTTACAACGTCTTTGCGCCCGTCTGGGGAGCGGTTTGGAGTAGTAGCTTGCAGTTCTGCGATGGGGAGGGTGTCGTGGATTTGGGTGGCGTTTGTTAGCCCCGTATCGAGCCAGAAGCTGTCTTCAGCTTGCGTGCCGCGCCACCTGTCAATGCCACGCTGGAACAACTATTTGAATGCCTTGATTGGGTCGCTGCGGGCTTTGAGATTGTGCAATCGCATTTGCCCGATTGGAAATTCGCCGCTGCTGATGCGGTAGCAGACGGTAGTTTGCATGCGCGCTTGCTGGTGGGGCGCAAAGTGCAAGTACCCGACATAGCGGCATCCGCCGAGGCCCTTGATCAACAACTCGCAACGGCGATCGTTTCGCTGTCGCAAGACGGCAGACCCGTCGAGCAAGGGCGGGGTGCCAATGTGCTCGAAGGCCCGTTGCATGCCTTGCATTACTTCATGCGAGAGTTGCGCCAGTGCCCCAACGCCGCCGACCTGCAAGCCGGTGACGTGATCACGACAGGCACCTGGACCGATGCTTGGCCCGTGAGCGTTGGCCAGACCTGGAGTGCGCAATTCGGCCCGCCGATGTCGGCATTGAAGGTGAAGTTTGCGTAGGCTGCCCCCAATTTTTTTTGCAATCCCGAAAAATGAGTGCACCCGATGGCACATGCGTCCAGCGCGAATCGTGGGTCAATGAGCAAGGGCCGATTGCATTTGCGGATGGTATTTGGACTCGCAATGCATGCAACCATATCGCTATAACAGTTATAGCTGGTTATGCTCGTTATTCGAGAGCCAGAAGGACATTTTGTTCATAATTTAGGCGAAATAGCTGAAAAGTCACTCAAACGACTCAAATTAACCAGTATTTTACTACATTTGTGGTAAAAAATCGCTTTCAAACTTTACACACGCCGGACGTGCTGGGTATCTC
>JANNFW010000536.1:0-2790 GCA_031380235.1 Rhodoferax sp.
GCCCGCACCAAGGAAGAGTTGCCCTACTTCGGCCCGCTTCAAAACCTGCCCAAAGACTTCATTGATATCCATTTCGCCTTCAGCCGGGCGCAAGGTCAGCCCAAAAAGTATGTGCAGGACCTGATGCGTGAGCAGGCCGCCCAGCTTGCACCGATGCTGTCGAACCCCGACACCTATTTCTACGTCTGCGGCCTCAAAAGCATGGAAGACGGTGTCGTATCAGCCCTGCAGGACATCGCCAAGCAAAGCGGCCTTAACTGGGAAGAAGTCGGCACGTCCCTCAAACGTGATGGGCGGCTGCACCTGGAGACGTACTGAGCCTGTCGGGACTCCCGCGAAGCTGCGATATACCAAAATGCTATTGTTTATATAGCTACTTATGCATGTAATACGAGAGGTAGAGGCACTTTTTATCTGAAATTTGGCATTTCAGCGAGGTTATTGACTAACAATTAACTCATAGGTTAATTTTTCGATTCAACTGATGATCACGCTCAAAACACGTTGACACGAGCTGAGTTCGCTTGCGTTGCCGGATGTGTCCAGCCATTGGTTCAGATCGCTGCAAGCGCGATCTAAACTTACTCGTCAGGCCTTGCGGCGACTGCCCGAGCAGGCTACCTGATGTTGCCTATCGCATTCTTCGCCGTGTCATGCCGGGTCTTCATCACGTTCGATATAGACGTGAACACTTGGTTTTCTCTCTGCATCGCCATCTGAATCCTCAGCAGCGTCGCAGGAGTGCCGGTTGATCCCTGGACGATAGTGGTGAGTTCTGTCATCAGCGCTTGCACCCTGATCTCCCGTGCGGCCAATGTCTTGTGGGCGCCGTCGATATCGTCAAGCGCTGCGGATACGGTCTTGACATAACCACTGAGAGTGGCAGGCAAGGAATTCGACTGTGGCATAGCTGACTCCTGGTGTGCGGGGCCTAACGAATAGGGTTTATGCGCCGCTTTGTAACGCAAGTCAAGGCGCGCGAGCCCTATTGAGTGGAGTGCCGCGCCCGCAAAGCCCTGCTCAAAGTTGCACAGAGCCTCTCCTAAACCGTGAGCCGCGCCCGAAAGCCCCTCGCAGCATAGTAGGAGTCGGCACCGTTGTGATAAGTGAAAACAGTGGCATAGCGACGATCACAGAACAGGGCGCCACCGAGCTTGCGTATGTCAGGGGGCGTTTTCACCCAGCTTGATGTCTTGCGGTCAAACTCGCCGAGCTCTTGCAGGTCTCGAACCTGTTGTTCCGTGAGCATCTCAACGCCCATTGTGGAGGCCATTTCGATAGCACTGCCGCGCGGCTTGTTTTCTTTTCGTGAATCGAGGGCCTTGCGGTCGTAGCACAGGCTGCGTCGGCCAGCGGGGCTCTCGGGGGAGCAATCGCAGAAGATGAACTCACCCGTTTCCTGGTCACGGCCAATCACATCCGGCTCACCGCCGGTGCGCTCCATCTCAAGCAGTGCCTTCAGTTTTTGAGGGCTGGCCTGCAACTTCTTGTCCACGAAGCGCCAGTCGATTCCGATGTGACGCGACATGTTTTTCGCAAAGCGGTCTTGGATTGGTTTGATAAGATCGTCAGGGTATGCAGTCGCCATTTCACATGCTCCTCTACGTAAATCTTTGGTTGACGGCGTATCTTAATCGCGCAGGCCGCCAACAGCAGAATGCAGCACCAGCCGGGCTTGCCAAACAACCGGTTCGGTTAAGCGAGAAGTTGGGCTTAGGCCTCGCGGCCGACCAGACCAGCTTAAGACCGTTGCTTGATTACATACCCGCGTAGAAGAACTCTTCGCGAACGATTTTTCCATTCTCAACCGTGTACAAACCAACCTCGTCCATCTTCATTCTTTGGCCAGAAGGCTTGTTTGTCACGTCGTACTGGAAGCCGACAACAAATCGATTCCCGTGGGGCCAAGGGCCAGTGACCGATGCAGAGTGAACCTCGTGGTTGTTGACCCACCATTCGCCCTTACCGCGGATCGCTGCCAGTCCCTTGGCTTCCTGTTCGCCACCAGGCGGTGCGAACGCTTCAACGCTAACGGCGTCATCTGAAAATAGCGTGTTCAAAGCATCGTCATTTTTGCCTTGGCGGCACAACTCGACGAGTTTGTTTGCAATATCAATTGTGTTCATGAGATCTCCATGGAGTGACAGAATCGAAAAGCCGACCCCGATGCTAAGCCTAAATCAACAACGACGAAAGTTTTGTGACATCAATTTAATGATGGTGGTCGAGGAATCGGCGAAGTAGCGATGTCGTCGGATGCGACAATCCTGCGCATTCATGCGTCTCAGACTGGCTCTGGCCGTTATCAGCTCACTGTTGCTTCACGCGCTCCTGTTGGGGTTGCTGCCATTGATGGGCGGCGGCGACAGGGTTAACCGGCCGATCTCGCCGCCGAGCCGATTGCAGGTACGGATGTTGCCGCCAGCCGCGCCGGCAGCGGCTCTTCCTCAACCGCCCCGCCCTGACGTTGAAGCGCTGCCGCGCACCGCGCCCGCGCTGAATTCACCTCGGCAGCAACAGGCCACCGTTCGCAAGCAGCCCGCGCTGGCTGCTACGACCCTCGTTCCGCAAGGTGAGCCTGCAGGCGCGCAAGGCGATGTCGGTACTTCAACGCCGCCGGTCGCTTCAAGCCCAGATCGAACCGCAGAGCCGCGTGGGCCTGCCCCGGCGCTGAATCTGAGCATCCCCACCGCCAAACTACCACCCCGCACGGCGCTGCAAACCCCCATTGAGCAACAGGCGATTCGGCCTGACGCGATGTCACGCGGCTTTGAGCGGGTTCTGGAGCAG
>JANNFW010000584.1:0-2036 GCA_031380235.1 Rhodoferax sp.
GCAATTGCCCGCCCGCTCACCCAGGCCGTTAATGGTGCATTCCACTTGCCGCGCACCGCCAATCTTCACGCCCGCCAGCGAGTTGGCCACCGCCATGCCCAGGTCGTTATGGCAATGGACTGACCACACCGCCTTGTCAGAGTTCGGAATGCGCTCGCGCAGGTCCTTGATGAAGTTGCCATACAGCTCAGGCACAGCGTAGCCCACCGTGTCGGGCACATTGATGGTGGTCGCGCCCTCGTTGATCACCGCCTCCAAAACGCGGCATAAAAAATCGGGATCCGAGCGATAGCCGTCTTCGGGGCTGAATTCGATATCTTCCATCAAATTGCGGGCGAAACGCGTTGACAGCTTGCATTGCTCAAACACCTGGTCAGGTGTCATGCGCAGCTTCTTTTCCATGTGCAACGCGCTCGTCGCAAGGAACAAATGCAGGCGGCCTCGCGCTGCGGGCTTGAGCGCCTCTGCCGCACGTGACACGTCGCGGTCGTTGGCACGTGCGAGTGAGCAGATGGTGGACTCTTTGATCGCCTCCGCAATCGCCTTCACGCATTCAAAGTCACCATTGGAGCTGGCCGCAAATCCGGCCTCGATCACATCGACCCTCAGGCGCTCCAACTGCCGCGCAATGCGCAGCTTTTCGTCGCGCGTCATGCTGGCGCCAGGCGACTGCTCGCCGTCGCGCAAGGTGGTGTCAAAAATGATGAGTTTGTCGGTCATAGTGTGCTCCAAAAGTCATTTCAAAAAACCAGCAACTTTGAAAACGAACCGCCAAAGCAAAAGGCCCGTTGCTGGTAGCTAACGGGCCTTTGAGGGGGTATGCGCGTGCGCTACCAACTCCGCCCGTGTGGCAGTAGCAGTAGAGCTAGCGAAATTCGTTTCATGACTTGCAATATATCACAGGAATTTCAATGCAGCCCGCGCTCATCCGGCTCTTCAGTCGAAGTGCTGATCACACTGGTCTGCTGGCCTTTGGATTTGCGCCAGACGTAGACCACATAGCCGCTCAACCCATAAGCGATAAAAACACCGAAGATGATGGTGGGCGGGTCGATATTGATGACGGCAATGCCCAGCGCGATCAAGACGATCACGGCAAAGGGCACGCTCTTTTTCATGCTGATGTCCTTAAAGCTGTAAAACGGCACATTGGTGACCATGGTGAGCCCCGCGTAAAGGGCTAGCGCGAATGTGATCCACGGAATCGACAGGCCCCAGAGCTTGTCGGTGCCTTCAAAGCCCAGATCCGTCATCAACCAGATGAACCCGGCCACGAGCGCTGCCGCTGCGGGAGACGGCAAGCCTTGAAAGAACCGCTTGTCAACCACACCCGTGTTGACGTTGAAACGCGCCAGCCGCAGCGCCGCGCAGGCACAGTAAACGAAGGCCGCCAACCAGCCCCATCGCCCCAAACCTTGCAGAGCCCACATGTAGGCGATCAAGGCGGGTGCTGCGCCAAAAGAAACCATGTCGGAGAGCGAATCCATCTGCTCGCCAAACGCGCTTTGCGTGTTGGTCATGCGGGCGACGCGGCCATCCAGGCTGTCCAGAATCAAGGCGCAGAAAATGCCGACAGCCGCTTTGTCGAATTCAAAATTCACCGCCATCAAGATCGCATACAGGCCGCCAAACAGCGCCGCCAACGTGAACATATTGGGCAAGATATAAAGGCCTTTGCGGCGCTTGCGCACTACTAACACTTCGCTATCCGGTAACACGGAATCTTCACCATCATGCATTTGCATTCCCTTCAACTCTCAAAACCGCGCCAATTGGCATCACGACGGTATAGCACAAGCGACACTTGCGGCACAAGCGCTTAGCGCACGGACCCGAGCAACTCACAAGAAAAAGGCCACCGAAGTGGCCTGATTTTTAGCGATGCGCGTGCTGCTCAGCGCAATCAATTGCGAGTTTGATCGACCAGCTTGTTTTTGGCAATCCAGGGCATCATGGCGCGCAGCTTGGCACCGACCACTTCGATCTGGTGCTCGCCCATCAGGCGGCGTTTGGACAGAAGTGTGGGCGCGCCAGCC
>JANNFW010000599.1:0-2384 GCA_031380235.1 Rhodoferax sp.
CGCGCCGCGCTGGTTGCGCGACTGTAAAAGTGCCCGGTAGACATCATGCAGATTGAGCAAATCAGGCACGCGGTCTTTGCGTCGCGCGGCTTCAGGCCCTTTGGTGTTGGCCAATATCGCCGCAACCTCGTTGTAGGTAAATCGCGCGTGGCTGAACATCACCGCTGGGTAAAACTGATAGGCCGAGACCTCGCCCGCAGCCGTCACAAACATGTCGCACACCATGCACAGGCGCTCTACATCGGGGTTCAGGGAGCACAGGCCGTTGGACAATTTTTCGGGCAGCATCGGGATCACACGGCGTGGAAAGTAAACGCTGGTGGCGCGGTCGTAAGCGTCCACATCAATCGCCGAGCCGTTGTCCACGTAATGGCTTACATCGGCAATCGCCACCAATAAACGCCAGCCTTTGATGGCCGCCTTGCCACGGCCTTGGGTGGCCGGTTCGCAGTACACCGCATCGTCAAAATCGCGGGCATCTTCGCCATCGATGGTGACCAGTGGAATGTCGGTTAAATCAACCCGGTGCTTTTTGTCGGCGGGCAAAACCTTGTCGGGCAAAGTACGCGCCAGCGCGATGCAGGCATCGGAAAATTCGTGTGGCACGCTGTACTTACGCACGGCGATTTCGATCTCCATGCCAGGGTCGTCAATCTCGCCCAGCACTTCTTTGACGCGGCCCACAGGTTGCCCAAACAGCGCTGGCGGCTCGACCAACTCCACCACCACGACTTGGCCCGGCTTGGCGGCACCCGTAGCACCTTTGGGGATGAGCACGTCTTGGCCATAGCGCTTGTCTTCGGGGGCGACCAGCCACACGCCACTTTCTTGCAGCAGGCGGCCGATGATGGGCTGCGGCGGTCGCTCGATGATCTCGACCACGCGCCCCTCGGGCCTGCCCTTGCGGTCGCTGCGCACGATGCGCGCTTTCACGCGATCTTTGTGCAGCACCGCCCGCATTTCATTAGGCGGCAAGTAAATGTCAGGCCCGCCGTCGTCGCGTGACACAAAACCGTGGCCATCGCGATGGCCTTGAATGCTTCCCTCAACTTCGTCGAGCAAGCCGCTGATTTGACTAATATTTTTGATACAATCTTTCTTTGTCCTGAGATGCCCAGGTGGCGGAATTGGTAGACGCACTAGTTTCAGGTACTAGCGAGTAACTTCGTGGGGGTTCGAGTCCCTTCCTGGGCACCAAATCCCCCTCATAAATCCATTTTTCGGGCGCGATGCAATGTTGTAAAGGGCGTTGTAAATCCTCGCAATACTCAAGTATTGCTCCGGTTTACGCCTTGCACTGCATCCCGAGAAATGAATTTCTGACGGAGATTTAATGTTAATGAATAAGCGGCGATGATTTCGTTCATCGCCGCTTTTTTGTTGTCCGCATAGATTGGCTCTTTCCAAAATAACACGGCTCTCTTAAATCGGTAGCGCCACAAGATCATGGCCCTGTGTGCCGACGATGCGCGCTTTGGTGAACTCGCCCACCTTCAGCGTTTTGCTGATCTTCTCGGGCGGCAAGAGTTTCACCGCTCCGTCAATCTCTGGCGCGTCGGCGTAGGTACGGCCTACGCCGCCTTTTTTGCCCATGCCGGGAGCGCTGTCCACCAAGACCTGCATGGTCGCGCCGATGCGCTTTTGCAGCTTGGCGGCTGATACGCTTTCAGCCACTTGCATAAAACGGGCACGGCGCTCTTCGCGCACCTCGAAGGGCAACATGCCGTCAAGCTGATTCGCGGCGGCACCGTCCACCGGGCTGTAGGCAAAGCAGCCTGCGCGGTCGATTTTGGCTTCTTTCATGAAGTCCAGCAGATGCTCAAACTCCGCTTCGGTCTCACCCGGAAAACCAGTGATGAAGGTGCTGCGGACCACAATTTCGGGGCAAATTTCGCGCCACTTCAGCAGCCGATCCAAGTTTTTCTCGCCGCTGGCGGGGCGCTTCATGCGTTTGAGCACATCGGGGTGGCTGTGTTGCAGCGGTACGTCCAAATACGGCAACACCTTGCCTGTGGCCATTAGCGGCAGCACGTCGTCCACGCTGGGGTACGGGTACACGTAATGCAGGCGCACCCACGCACCATACGGCTCGGCGATGTCGCCCAAGGCTTGCACCAGATCGAGCATGCGGGTTTTGACGGGCTTGCCGTCCCAAAAGCCCATGCGGTATTTCACGTCCACGCCATAGGCTGACGTGTCCTGGCTGATCACCAACAGCTCTTTAACACCGCCCTCAAACAGCGCGCGCGCTTCATTGAGCACATCGCCAATCGGACGCGACACCAGATCGCCGCGCATGCTCGGGATGATGCAAAACGTGCAGCGGTGGTTGCAGCCTTCGCTGATCTTCAGGTACGCGTAATGGCGCGGCGTGAGCTTGATGC
>JANNFW010000609.1:0-2983 GCA_031380235.1 Rhodoferax sp.
CTTAGGCCTGAGCGCGTACGCTGATGCAGATGCCGCGACCGCTGCGGATGGGCTGTACGACGTCCCCAAATTCGGCAACGTGTCATTCCTGCACATGACCGATTGCCACGCCCAGCTCAAGCCCATTCATTTTCGCGAGCCCAGCGTGAATATGGGTGTAGGCAGCATGCGCGCCAAGCTGCCGCATTTGGTCGGCGAGCATTTGCTGAAAGAAGCAGGCGTGCGGCCCAACACGGCGCAGGCGCATGCCTTGACGCACCTTGATTTTGAGAAAGCCGCACGCCGCTACGGCAAGGTCGGCGGCTTTGCGCATCTGGCCACCCTGGTCAAACGCATGAAGGCCAGCCGCCCTGGCGCGATTTTTCTCGATGGTGGCGACACCTGGCAGGGCTCGGCCACCGCGTTGTGGACCAAGGGGCAAGACATGGTCGATGCCAGCAAGCTGCTGGGCGTTGACTTGATGACCGGCCACTGGGAGTTCACCCTCGGCATGGATCGCGTCAAGCAAATTGTGGACAAGGACTTCGCGGGCCAGATCGAAATCATCGCGCAGAACATCAAGACCAACGACTTTGGCGACTTGGTGTTCAAGCCCTATGTGATGCGCGAGATCAACGGCATACCCTGCGCGATCATTGGCCAGGCGTTTCCGTACAGCCCGATTGCCAACCCACGCTATTTGATGGCCGACTGGGGCTTTGGTATCCAGGAAGAGTCGATGCAAAAGACGGTGAACGAGGCCCGTGCCAAAGGCGCGCAGGTCGTGCTGCTACTGTCGCACAACGGCATGGACGTGGATTTTAAAATGGCCAGCCGCGTGACCGGCATCGACGCGATCATGGGCGGCCACACGCATGACGGCATGCCGGTGGCCAGCATCGTTGCCAACGCGGGCGGCAAGACCATCGTCACCAATTCAGGCTCGAACAGCAAGTTTTTGGGTGTGCTCGACTTTGAGGTGAAGGACAAACGCGTCACCGATTTCCGTTACAAGCTCTTGCCCGTCTTTGCCAATATGCTGCCCGCCGACAAGGCGATGGACGACCTCATCACCCGCGTGCGCGCGCCTTACGAGGTGAAGTTGAACGAAACGCTTGCGTTCAGTGAAGGCCTGCTGTACCGGCGCGGCAACTTCAACGGCACGGGCGACCAGCTTTTACTCGATGCGCTGATGCAGGTGCAGGGCGCCGACATCGCGTTCTCGCCCGGCTTTCGCTGGGGCACCACGCTCCTACCCGGCCAAGCCATCACCCGCGAGTGGCTGATGAACATGACCGCCATCACCTACCCGTACACCACGTTGACCGAGATGACGGGCACGACGATCAAAACTATCTTGGAAGACGTGGCCGACAACCTTTTCAACCCCGACCCTTATTACCAGCAAGGCGGCGACATGGTGCGCGTCGGCGGCCTGCAGTACCGCTGTAACCCCACGGCGGCAATGGGCGGTCGAATCGACGAAATGCGCCTGAACGGCAAGCCGATTGAAGCGGACCGCAACTACAAAGTGGCCGGCTGGGCCCCCGTCTCAGAAGAGGCCGCCAAAGCTGGTGGCAAGCCGATTTGGGATGTCGTGGAGCCGTGGTTGAAGGCTAAAGGCACGGGCGGCAACGTGGCCAAAGTGCCAAGTCCGAAACTCAACACTCCCGCGCTGGTGGGTATGCAGGGCAATCCGGGGATTTCTTGATCCTGTCAAACGGGATCACTTGAGCAGCTTGGCTCCTTTTGCCACAGAAGCGTCGATATCAAATGTCAAAAACGGCAACGCATCATGCGCTGACGCCAAGGCTAAATGCAAGCAGTCGGCGTAGTCTGCGTCACCTTCTTCGTAGCTTGCCAACGCCTGCTCAAGTGGGCCTTCGGACTCAAAGACGAGCTCCACCGTCATGAGAAGCGACGAAAGCGCGCGGATCGCGTCGATTTTGCTGAACCTGTAGCGAGAGCGCAGAACCCATTCAAGTTCCAGCATGACCGTAACTGCAACAAATAACGATTCGAACCGCTTGGCGTGCTGGGTCAACAGCGCCGCCGCCACGAGCGTTTGCTGATCGTCATCTTTGACAATCAGACGCACCAGTACGTTGGTATCCAGCGATGCCACAACCATCAAATTTTCATGTCTTTGATGGACAAGCGCTTGCCCTTGGGCGGAGTCAGCATCCCTTTCAAATCCAGAATGGACTTGCTCTTGGCGCGCACAAATAGCCGTCCATCTTGAAGAACGTGCCAAACCAGCCGAGTGCCTGCCCCGGCACCCATGGCAACGCGGATATCCGCTGGAACGGTAGTTTGCCCTTTCGCGGTGATGGTTGATTCAGTCATGTGAGTTCCTTACATTGTTTTAATTGTAAGGCAAAACTGCATTCAAAATACCGGCTTGGCAGGGTCTACCGCAGGTGTTGAAACATTTCAACAGCCGAGTGTTCACTGCCAATAGAGTCCGAGACAACGACAGTCAAAGCGCAGTTAGGATTTGGAGATTAATTTTCGTTCATCGCCCAGCGAAGTGGCAAAAGAAAGCATAAGGATGGCCGGCGCAATAATGAACAATCCGTCGAATACGGCGATGCTATCGAGAGGCATCCCTCGATGAACCCACATATGCAGGTGCATCAGTGCGTGCAGCATCGGCCAGACTGTCGCTGCAACAATCAACGCTGTGGATCGCTGCCAGATGCCATAGATAGCAACTGAACCGCAAGCTACGAACGCCAAAGCTACGTCGCTGATAAAGTGCATATTGAATGGCCCCAAATTAGGCACACCCGGAACCAATGTGTAGAAATGAATGGGCCATGAAAATATTGCCACTCCGGCAATACTCCAAGATATGCTTAGAACGTAGGCGATCGGTCGGATCACTGAGGGTTACCTTTAGACGCTGCACGTGCTTTGGCATCAATTTGACGATCAGCCGCTCCCATCCACGCCAACATTGATCGCGCTGCGAGAAATCGCAATGGTTCAGGCGGAACCGGAG
>JANNFW010000630.1:0-2472 GCA_031380235.1 Rhodoferax sp.
ACGTACGGTGACTTCGGCAACGTGCTGTCGGCCGGGTTGGCCGAGTCAATCGCTGCTTTTTCTGCGGCGGCGAACTTGGCGGCTTTCATAAACTCCGGGTTTGCATACGTGCTCTTGCGGGTGCCTGTGGGCACGCTCGCCCAGCCATTGGTTTTGGCAACGAGTTCGATGTACTCCTTGCTGGTCGACCAATTGATGAACTTCTGCGCCGCATCAACCTTTTTGGAGCCGGCCGGAATCGCCAGTGCCCAAGCCCACAACCAGTTCGCACCCTTGGGCGTGACCGCCGTAGGGGCTTGCGCAAAGGCGACTTTGTCAGCGACTTTGGATTGCTTGGGGTCGGTGATGAAGCTGGCCGCAATCGTTGCATCGACCCACATGCCGCATTTGCCGGCGTTGTACAGCGCCAAAATTTCGTTGAAGCTGTTGTTGGCCGAGCCAGGAGGGCCGTAGTTTTTCAGCAGATCTACGTAGAACGTCACCGCGTCTTTCCAGGGCTTGGAGTCCAGCTGCGGCTGCCACTTCATGTCGAACCACTGGCCGCCATGGGTGTTGACCATCGTCGTGATCAGCGCCATGTTGTCGCCCCAGCCCGGCTTGCCGCGCAGGCAGATGCCGTACACGCCGTTCTTCGGGTCGTGAATCTTGGCGGCGAAGTCTTTCACCTCGGCCCAGGTGGGTTTGTCGGCAATCTTCACACCGGCTTTGTCGGCCAAATCCTTGCGGTACATCAGCATCGAGCTTTCACCGTAGAACGGGGCGGCGTACATTTTGCCGTCAACCGACAGGCCGTTTTTCATGGCGGGCAGGATGTCGTCGGCGTCATACTTCGCATCGCCCTTGAGCTCCGTCAGCCAGCCTTTTTTACCCCAGATCGGGGTCTCGTACATGCCGATGGTCATCACGTCGAACTGGCCGCCTTTGGTGGCAATGTCGGTGGTGACGCGCTGGCGCAGCACGCCTTCTTCGAGCGTGACCCACTTCACTTTGATGTCGGGGTTGGCCGCTTCAAAATTCTTGGTGAGCTTTTGCATCTCGATCATGTGGCCGTTGTTCACTGTGGCCACCACCAGCTCGGTCGCTGCCTGCGCGCTGCCAAACGTGCCGCTCAGCGCGAATGCAGTGGCCAGCGCCAAAGTTGCTTTCAATTTCATGGTTGTCTCCTGAAAACTTGCAAGGGTTGAAGAATGTGCGGCGCGGCAATTGTGTTTGCGCCGACAGACGGACGATAGAACCGAATGGCGTTCAAACACGTACTGGCAGCCCCATGATCAATACTCTGATGCATCTATTCACTAGGGCTTTCACCAATGCGACGCTAAAACGTATCAATCTCCAAGCATTCCCGGGTCTGGCGGAGAATGGCCGGATGATCGATCAAGCCATTCACAGCTACATTCCCGCAGAAGGCCACGGCCTGCCGCATGACCCCTTCAACGCCATCGTCGGCCCACGCCCCATCGGTTGGATTTCATCGCGCTCACGCGCGGGCGCCGTGAACCTGGCCCCCTACAGCTTCTTCAACGGCTTCAACTACACGCCACCCATCATCGGGTTTTGCAGCATCGGCTACAAAGACACCGTGCGCAACGTCGAAGAGACGCGCGAGTTCGTCTGGAACTTGGTGACGCGCGATGTGGCCGAGGCGATGAACGCCAGTTGCGCCAACGTGCCGCCCGAGGTGAATGAGTTCGAACTGGCAGGCTTGACGCAGGCGCCCTGCCTTAAAGTCGCCCCACCGCGCGTTGCCGAGAGCCCCGTTAACTTCGAATGCAAAGTCACGCAAATCCTGCGCCTGCAAGCGGCCGATGGCACGCCGATTGACAGTTGGATGATCTTCGGCGAAGTGGTCGCCGTGCACATCGCCAAGCGCCTGCTCAAAGATGGGGTTTATGACACCGCGGGCGCTCACCCGTTGCTGCGCGGGGGCGGGCCAGCGGATTATTTTGAGCTGGGGACGGCGCTGAAGATGTACCGGCCACGTTGAACATAACAAATTAACCTGTGAGTTAATTATTTCTGAAAATGCTGAAAAATCGCTAATTTCTGAATAGAATCAGCGTCTAGCTCTCGTAAGTATTACACGAATAGCTATTATTTATATAGCACAACACCATGCAACTTGCTTCACTGTTCAACACCGATTTCCCCATGATCCAAGCCCCGATGGCCGGCGTGCAGGGCAGCACGCTCGCGATTGCGGTCTCGAACGCGGGTGGTCTGGGCTCGCTGCCTTGCGCGATGTTGACCGCTGACAGCCTCCGAAAAGAGCTGATGGCGATCACCGCGCAGACGGACAAACCGTACAACGTCAATTTCTTTTGCCATACGCCCACCCCGGTGGACACGCAGCGCGAAACAGCATGGAAAGCGTCTCTCGCTCCGTTTTACAAGGCGCTGGGCATTGCGATGAGTGACGCTGCGCCGGGCTCAAGCCGCGCGCCGTTTGACTCTGCTGTGGCCGACGTGCTG
>JANNFW010000169.1:0-3201 GCA_031380235.1 Rhodoferax sp.
TTGGGCTTTCTGCACTGATTGCTCAGTCGGCATTGGCGTTTTCAGTCGTCAAGTATGTCGGTGCCGCTTACCTTGTTTATTTGGGCATTCGCTTACTGCTCGCTCGTCAGCAAGTTTCCATGCCCCTCGAGGCCAGCCGCACGGGCACTGCCAGCGCGTTCCGTGACGGCATCGTTGTCGAGGCGCTGAACGTTAAAACAGCCATCTTTTTTCTCGCCTTTCTGCCGCAGTTTGTCGTGCCGAGTGAGCCATTGGTGCCGCAGCTCGTGCTGCTTGGCTCCGTGTGCGTGTTCCTCAACACATTCGTGGATGTCGTCGCAGTGTTTGGTGCCTCGCGCCTTCTCCAGTCACCAGCGGCGCGAAGCGCGCGGGAGCGGTTGCTCACCAAGCTTTCGGGTGGCACGATGGTTGGGTTGGGTGTCTATTTGGCCGCTGCCAAACGGGAAGCGTAACGCCGCCTATTCAAGAATCAACCCGTAACCCCAAGAGCGACCCGCCGAAAAATCGCCGTCACTCGCGAATAGGCACTTATGCGGTTGACGCAACCCGCGCTGTCAGTTCAATGCCCAACGCTTGCATCACAGCCAGCGTTGTCTTCAGCGTAGGGTTGCCGTTTTCGCTGAATGATCGGTAAAGCTGCTCGCGAGAGAGCCCGGTTTGCTCGGCAATCTGGGCCATTCCCTTGGCGCGCGCCACAACGCCCAAAGCGTGTGCGATGTAGCCCGCATCACCTGTTTGAAACGCCTCAGCCATGAAGATTGAGATCGCTTCATCAGAACTCAAATCTTCGGCAGGGTCATAGGTTGTCAGTTTTTCAGCCATGTTATTCATGCACTCGTGCCCGCGGTGTCTCGTCTTTGAGCAGAACTCGCCACTTCCTGAAAGCTACTGTTTGCTTGACTTAAAACATTAAGTTAGATTGTAGTTTGTAAACTACTTTCGATCCGTGCCTTTAGCCGCCCGCGCGCCCAGCCCGGCGACAGCGCAATGTGCTGCGGTTTTGGCGCAAAAGCACGCGCGACACGAAAAATGTGTGCGACGCGGTGGTCGCTCATTTTTTTGGGTAACTGATAGGTAGCTTCCACGCGCATTTCGCGCCAAATCCCGGTCACATTGCGCTGCCGCCGTGCTGGGATGACCGGGTAGGCGAACGCCTGAGTTAAGCCGCCCCGCAGCGGGGTGGCGGACGCGTGCTAGCGTAGCGCAGGCACGTGGCCGACGCAACGATGCGGTATCGGCTTGAACGCATTGTTAGCCACCGGCCGATTTGGTGGCGAACGCCTTAAGAACATCCGGTGGGAATGGTGGTTCTCCACGTGAAAGAAGACTGCCTACAACTGCTTGGATCGCATTTGAACGCGCAGGCTCCTCCAAGCCGTTTGCCAAGCTGATTGCGTAAAGCGTGTCCTGATGCTTCACCAGCTTGTCGTAGAACACGTTCAATTGCCGCAAGTTGCGGCTGTAAAGAAAGAAGAAACCCGCGCCGATGAATTGAGTGAGCAAGCCACCCAGAATTGTTAGCTGACTGGCGAGCCCGGATTGACCTGCCAAGACGAGCCCAACACCGACGAGGAGTGCGGCTAAGCCAGCGAACAGAGCTGCGAGACTTGAACTAAAGCTCCACCGCAATTGCTTGACGTTGAGTTGGTAGTACTCGGCAAGTTGAGTTTGTGTTGGATCGGTTGCCATTGAGCCTGATACCGGTGGCTAACGCAATATACCTTGCAAGGCACTGCGGAATATGCTGGCAACTTGAACTTGAAAAAACGGCATTCTCATTGTCCTGCTTAAATAAGTTGATCCATTAAAAATAGCGCCAAACCCGGCACTTCTAAGAATTGTGTGGACGCATCGGTACAGCAACCTTCCGCACCGCACCGAGTTTCAGTATCCCCCATTTCAAGAGAAAAGATCACTCCCGCCGAATCGATGCCAACGCCCCAGCTGCACACAAGGCCCGGCGATAGCGCAATGTGACCGGGCTTTGGCGTGAAATGCGCGTGGAAACGATCTATCGGGCATCTCAAAAAATGAGCGACCACCGTGTCGCACACATTTTTCGAGTCGCGCGTGCTTTCACGCCAAAACCGCAGCACATTGCGCTGTCGCCGGGCTGCGCGGACGAGAAGCGCAACCACTCCCTTAAAATGACTGCATCGGCAAAAAGTTACCAACCGGTTACGGCCAGGTTCCCAAGCGATTTGCCCACAGTTTTTCAACTTCCCAGGGGTTTCAAATGGCACTCGTCTCTATGCGTGAACTGCTCGACCACGCGGCTGTCAATGGCTACGGCATTCCGGCTTTCAACGTCAACAACCTGGAGCAGGTGCAGGCGGTGATGCAGGCGGCGGATGAGGTGGGCGCGCCGGTGATCTTGCAGGCCAGCGCGGGGGCGCGCAAGTATGCGGGCGAGGCGTTTATCAAGCACTTGATCTCGGCGGCGATTGAGTCGTATCCGCACATTCCGTTGGTGATGCACCAAGACCATGGCCAAAGCCCGGACGTGTGCCAAGGCGCGATCAACCTGGGCTTCAGCTCGGTGATGATGGACGGCTCGCTCGAAGGCGATGGCAAAACCATTGCCAGCTATGAGTACAACGTCGAAGTCACCCGCAAAGTGGTCGACATGGCGCACAAAACCGGCGTGACGGTCGAGGGCGAACTGGGTTGTCTCGGATCACTGGAGACCATGAAGGGCGACAAGGAAGACGGCCACGGCACCGAATCCACGATGACGATGGAGCAACTGCTGACCGACCCCGAGCAGGCGGCAGATTTTGTAAAGCGCACCCAGCTCGACGCGCTGGCCATCGCCATCGGCACCAGCCACGGCGCGTACAAGTTCACGCGCAAGCCCACGGGCGATATTTTGGCGATTGAGCGCATCAAGCAGATCAACCAGCGCATTCCCAACACGCATCTGGTGATGCATGGCTCAAGCTCGGTGCCGCAAGATTTGCTAGCCGTGATTAACGAATACGGCGGCAACATGCGCGAGACGTATGGCGTGCCAGTGGAAGAGATTCAAAAGGCGATCCAATTCGGCGTGCGCAAAATCAACATCGACACCGACATCCGCCTGGCGATGACCGCTGCCGTGCGCAAGTTCATGGCGCAAAACCCCGATAAATTTGACATGCGCGACTGGCTCAAACCCGCGCGCGAGGCGGCCAAGCAAATCTGCAAGCAGCGCTACCAGCA
>JANNFW010000659.1:0-1519 GCA_031380235.1 Rhodoferax sp.
CGCAGGTGTTGCCCAGGCGCAAGCTGCGCCGCAGGTTAAGTTTTCAACGTCCGCCGGTGATTTTGTGGTGGAGGTCTACCCCGACAAGGCCCCCAAAACGGTGGAGAACTTTTTGCAATACGTCAAAGACAAACATTACGATGGCACCGTGTTTCACCGAGTCATCGAGAACTTCATGGTGCAAGGTGGCGGCTTTGATGCGAAGTTCACTGAGAAAAAAGGCCGCGCACCCGTGATGCACGAAGGGCGTGAGGCGCTTGAGAAAGGCGGCGCACGCAACGTGGTGGGCACGCTGGCGATGGCGCGTACCAATGACCCGCACTCCGCCACGGCGCAGTTTTTCATCAACGTCAAAGACAATGCGTTTCTGGATCCCACGCTGATTCCGCCTGGCGACCCCGTGCCCAAGTTTGAGTACCAAGGCAAGGTTTACGAGAACACACCGCGCTCAAGTTTGGTGAACGCGCCGCAGCTGTTTGGCTACACCGTGTTTGGCAAAGTGGTCAGCGGCATGGATGTGGTGACCAAAATCAAGACCACGCCCACCGGCCCCGGCGGGCCCTTCCCCACCGATGTTCCCAAAACAACCATCCTTATCAACTCTGCAACCCTGGTGAAATAAATAGATATGAGCAATCCTAAAGTCGAACTCCACATCGCCAATCATGGCCTGATCACGCTTGAACTGGATGCTGACAAAGCGCCCAAAACCGTCGCGAACTTTTTGAGCTACGTGAATAAGGGCCACTACAACAACACGGTTTTTCACCGCGTGATCCCAGGCTTCATGGTGCAAGGCGGCGGCATGGAGCCGGGCATGAAGGAGAAAAAGGGCGATGCGCCCATCAACAACGAAGCCAACAACGGTCTGAAGAACAACAAGTACACCGTAGCGATGGCGCGCACGGGCGATCCGCACTCAGCCACCGCACAGTTTTTCATCAACGCATCAGACAACAGTTTTTTGAACCACACCGCAATCTCGGCCCAAGGCTGGGGCTACGCTGTGTTTGGCAAAGTGATCTCGGGCAGCGATGTCGTGGACAAGATCGAAAAGGTCAAAACGGGCCGCAAGGGCCATCATGATGATGTGCCGACCGACGATGTGGTGATTGAGAAAGCCGTCGCCCTTTGAAGTCGATGCCCGTGACCACTCATGAGTAGTGAACGGGCTGAACTGATTGCGCCGTCGCACTGGCGGGCGATTGATTTCATCTCCGACTTGCACCTGCAGGCCTCGGAGCCTGAAACCTTCAGTGCCTGGACTCGCTATCTGCAAACCACACAGGCGGATGCTCTATTCATCCTGGGCGACCTGTTTGAAGTGTGGGTCGGTGATGACGTGGCTGCCCCAACAGCATCAACCTCAGACACGTTTGAACGGCAATGCGCATCTCACTTGCATCAGGCAGCGCAACGCCTGGATATTTTCTTCATGCATGGCAACCGAGATTTTCTGGTGGGGCAGAAATTCTTGAACCAGTGCGCTGCCACCTTGCTCAGCGACCCGACCGTGCTC
>JANNFW010000678.1:0-3266 GCA_031380235.1 Rhodoferax sp.
CTTGCCGTAGATGTTCTTGATGTGCGAGTAAACCGTGTGGTGCGAGATATTCAAAATGCCGCCGATCTCGGGCGTGCGGTAACCCTTTGACACAAGTTGCAGTACCTCGCGCTCGCGCTCGGAGAGCTTATGGGCCGGCTCTGGCTCTTCTTGCAGCTTTGGCGCGCTGCTGAAGCGCTGCAACAGCCTTCGGGCAATGATCGGGTTGATCGGGCTGCCGCCGTTGCGCAGCAGTTTGATGGTGGCGATGAAGTCCTCCGGCAGACTGTCCTTGAGCAAGTAGCCTGCAGCGCCAGCCTCTAGGCTGCGCATGACGTGGGCCTCGTCGCCAAACACCGTGACCACCATCGCGTCCAGCCCAGGGTGCAACTGCCGGGCCGCGCGCACCACGTCGGCCCCATCGCCATCGGGCAGGCCCAGGTCGCACAGCAGCACATCGGGTTGAGCCTGCATCAGCCAGCGGCGCGCCAGCTCGCAAGTGCCCACCGCCGCAATCAGCTCAAATTCGGCGCAGCTTTTCACGATGTCGACAAAACGGTCGCGGAAATTGGGGTCATCCTCGACGATCAGGATTCGAATTTTGACGGCGGCTTGGATGGCAAAAACTCCCGACTGTGGTCACCAAGCGGCATCTTTTCGTGCCGCTAAATGTTACAGATTACGGGGTTTTAGGCAAAACCGCCATCACTGTTACCAGTGATTACGGATTGGCCAAAGTCACTACAACGCCGCTACTGCGTTTGAAAAGTCTTAAAGCCTCTAAGCAGCATCTCCACCGCCACCGCCACCAGGATCAGGCCCATCAGCCGCTCCACGGCGGTAATAAAGCGCTCGCCCAGCACCCGCTGGATGCGCTCGGCCAGCACCAGCACCACGGCGCAGACCAGCATGGTGACGCTCAAGGCCGCAATCCATTCCAGCCGACGCTCGGGCGCTTGCGACACCAGCAGCAGCACCGTTGCCAGCGCAGATGGCCCGGCCAGCGCGGGAATCGCCAGCGGCACGATCAGCGGCTCTTGGGGTGACTCGGCAAAATCCAAATTCTCAGGCGGCGGGAAAATCATTCGCAGCGCGATCAGGAACAAAATCACGCCGCCCGCAATTTGCAGCGACAGCGGGCTTAAATTCATCACCCGCAAAAAGCCATCGCCCACAAACATGAACAGCAGCAAGAGCGCAAACGCGATCAATACCTCGCGCAAGATCACCCAGGGCCGCCGCTTTGGCGACACGTTTTTCAGCGCATTGCCAAAGATCGGAATGCTGCCAAACGGATCAGTGATCAAGATCAGCAGAATCGTGGCGGAGAGAAAGTTGTAGGTCATGGCGGCAGCTCGCGCGCCCGTGTGTGGCGCTGAATTGCAGGATAGCAGGCGCGAGTGGCGATCCTTCTGGAAGGACCGTGTCGTTTGAAAGTCTGCGGATAATCGGCGCATGGAAAAATCACGTCTACCCAACAGCATCACC
The DNA here is from genome assembly GCA_031380235.1 of Rhodoferax sp. Taxonomy (GTDB): domain Bacteria; phylum Pseudomonadota; class Gammaproteobacteria; order Burkholderiales; family Burkholderiaceae_C; genus JANYCG01. The sequence continues at coordinate 1,468 of JANNFW010000678.1, forward strand.
GGCCCTGCGGCATGGGTGGGCCCTGCAGTCGCAAAGAATGAGCGCGCTTGGCTCTACCGCCTGTCGCCGCAAGATATTGCCGATCTGGAAAACGCGGCACGGCATTACCTTTCGTTGCACCGCGACGTGGGCGAGATTACCGCTGCTGATTTTCCTTTGCTCTCATTCTCCGACCACCTCAAAGCGCTGCAAAAGAAGCTGTTGCATGGCAACGGAATCGAAGTACTGCGCGGCTTGCCCGTTGCGGGCTTCAGCCAGGAATTTGCCGCCACGATTTTCTGCGGCATTGGCGCGCATCTGGGCAGTGCACGGTCGCAAAATGCGGCGGGCCACATCCTGGGGCATGTACGCGACCTCGGCGCGTCGTCCCAAGACCCGAACACACGGATTTACCAAACGGCCGAGCGCCAGACCTTTCACACGGACAGCGCTGACGTTGTGGGCTTGTTATGCCTGCGCGAGGCCAAGCAAGGTGGGCGATCCTTGCTGGTCAGCGCTGAGACGATCTACAACCGCATGCGGGCGCTGCGCCCTGACTTGCTCGAAAAGCTGTTCGACCCTATCGCCACCGACCGCCGGGGCGAAGTCCCAGAAGGCGCTTTGGCCTGGATGACGATACCTCCGCTGAGCTGGCATGAAGGGCGCCTGACCGTGTTTTACCAACGCCAATACATCGACAGCGCGCAAAGATTCGAAGGTGTGATGCGCCTGACACCCTCGCACATCGAGGCGCTCGACATGTTTGATGCACTGGCCAATGATCCCGACCTGCATTTCGGCATGCAGCTGCAGTCCGGTGACATGCAGTTCGTCTACAACCATTCGCAACTGCATGACCGCACCGGATTTGTCGACTGGCCCGAACCGGGCAAGCGGCGACACCTGCTAAGGCTGTGGCTGTCCATGCCGGGAGACCGCCCATTGCCAGAATGCTTCAAGCAGCGCTACGGCTCCATCGAGATCGGCAATCGCGGCGGTATCGTGACGAAAGAAACACGGTTGCACGCGCCGCTGGACTAGTGTTTTCGGCCAGATCCTCCAGGCTGGGCTCGGCGGGTGCCTTGCGGCTTGCCGCCGAGTTGCTGCTTCTCCCTTATATGCTTGGCAGTTGCGGCACCTGGCCCTTGCACAATAGACGGGACTTTGACCCTGTCAACACCATCGCCGCATCGAAGTTCTCACGGCAACGGGTAAGGCGCGTCGTCCGGTAGTTTGGCCGCAAGATCTCTGAAATGCTCCCATCCTGTGCCGGGACCAAAGCTTCCGGTGTCGCGCGACGCGAGGTGGCGTATCAGATCCAAGTGGTTGAGTTTGTGCGAAACCGGCTCCATGTCCAGTTGGGCGGTGCCACGAATGTGGGACATGATGGTGCGTGCGGCTATTGAATACGCGAAAGACGTGGCACCCACACCTTCAAGTCCTACGCCTGGGAAGTACAGGTCTGGCACGTCCAGGCTGCGAAACACACAGCCGCAGCGCGTGGCCAACTGTGCAATGCTGCGGATGCTGGAGATGCGCTGGTCCTCGAAATAAGACAAGTCTGTTGCATAGCCGGTGCCCCACAGCACGGTGTCGGCGCTCAGCCGAGTGCCATCGGCAAGCGCAACCGCGTTGCCTTCCAGCGTCTGAACGGTGCCGGGGTGGCGCTCGATGCGCGCCAGGTTGGCCAGCATGCGCGCGCGTCCGGGGATGAGCTGGTCGTGGCGCATGTCAATGGGCTGCGCTGGTTGCAGATCCTGAATGCCGAACTTGGCGTAGCGGGCGCGCAGGTCGGCGTCGATCAGCGCATTTTGCTGTTC
>JANNFW010000729.1:0-9832 GCA_031380235.1 Rhodoferax sp.
GTGCTATGCCACCGGTATTGGGATGGGCTGCGATGACGGGCGAAGTCGGGCCCGAAGCCTTGATCCTTTTCCTTATCGTTTTTCTGTGGACTCCTCCGCACTTTTGGGCGCTGGCGCTTTACCGTGTGGAAGACTACCGCAAGGCTGGTTTGCCGATGTTGCCGGTGACGCATGGCAGCGAGTTCACCCGCTTGCAGATACTGCTGTACACCATCATCTTATTTGCAGCCTGTTTGCTGCCATTTGTTTATGGCATGAGCTCGTGGATCTATCTGGTTGTTGCTGTTGTTTTGAGCGTGGGTTTTTGCCTGTATGCTTTTTGGCTGTGGCGTGACTACTCGGATGCGCTGGCACGCAAGACCTTTCGGTTTTCGCTGATCCACCTTAGCGTTTTGTTTGCGGCACTGCTAGTTGACCATTACGCACTGTGACTGCTGCAAACACGCAAATGCCGAAGGAAACCCATTGATGAAAAAACGAAGCGCTCTGAAAACGATTGCGTGGTGTGTTGCGCTACCAAGCACAACCGCATTGATTTTGGCGTGCTCGGAGAACAAACCGTCTTTTGTCTCCATTGATGTGACGGGGGCCGACTACGCCAAAGACTTTGCGCTGATCGATCACAACGGGCAGGCTCGATCGCTCAAGGATTTTGCGGGCAAAGTGGTGGTGATGTTTTTTGGATTCACCCAGTGTCCGGATGTATGCCCAACTTCTATGGCCGAACTGGCCGAAATTAAAAAGCTGCTGGGTGCACGGGGCGACAAACTTCAGGGCCTTTTTGTGACGGTCGATCCGCAGCGCGACACGCCCGAAGTATTGAAGGCCTACATGGCCAACTTCGACCCCTCATTTTTGGCGCTTTACACCACGCCCGAGAAACTGGTGGAGCTGGCCAAGTACTACAAGGTGTACTACAAAAAGGTGGACGGTAAAACACCCACGAGCTACACCATGGATCATTCAGCGGGCAGTTTTGTCTACGACACCAAAGGCGCCTTGCGTCTGTACACGCGCTACGGCACGGGTGCCAAGCCGTTGGCACAAGATATTGAGATTCTGCTCAAGCAGGCTGGCTGAACGAAAGCAGCTTCTCGACCGGTTGCGGCTTGCCAAACAGGTAGCCTTGAAAGGCCTTGCAGCCGTTGGCCAGCAAAAATTGCAACTGACCCTCCGTCTCCACACCTTCAGCGACAACGCTCAGGTCAAGCGCCTGTGCCAGCGTCAAAATAGAGATGGCAATGGCGGCATCGCTCGGATCCGTCAGCACATCACGCACGAATCCTTTGTCGATTTTTAGCTGCTCCAGCGGTAGTGACTTCAAGTAGCTCAGGGATGAATACCCGGTGCCAAAGTCGTCCAGCGAAAACCCAACGCCCAAGCGCTTGAGCTCGTGCATTTTGATGACCACATCCTGCACATCGGTGAGCAGAAGGCTCTCGGTGAGTTCCAGCTTCAGCCGCGCGGGGTTGGCATGCGTGGCCTTCAACGCACCGCTGACCAGCGCAACGAAGTCACGCTCTCTGAACTGGCGGGCGCTCACGTTCACAGCCAGAGTCAAGTGCCTGGTTGCTTCACTTTGCGCCCAGAGTTTGAGTTGTTCGCAGCCCTGGCGCAGCAGTTGTGCGCCGAGTTGGAGAATCAAACCTGATGACTCTGCCAGCGCAATGAATTCAACGGGCATGACCAGCCCCCGTTGAGGGTGATTCCAGCGCGCCAAAGCCTCCGCCCCGATCAGGCGGCGCTCTGAATCCACGATGGGCTGGTAATGCAGGCAAATCTCCCCGTGCAGAAGTCCCAGACGCAAAGCGGCTTCCAGAGCGCTGCGTTGCTCGACCGCTGACTGCATTACCGGGTCGAAGAAGCGAAGCAGGTTGCGGCCGTCTGCCTTGGCCTGGTACATGGCCAGGTCGGCGCGCTGGAGTATCTGCTCAAGATCCAGGTCGTTTCCGCCGAATAGCGTGATACCCATACTGGACGTGCAACGGTAGTCCATGCCATGCAGGTCGTAAGGCTCGCTGAGGGCTTCGAGCATTTTTTGACCCACCGAACGGGCCTGGTTGGCAGCCTGGGCGAGCGTTGCGCTCAGCGCATTCAAGATGACCACAAATTCGTCGCCGCCCAAGCGCGCGACAGTATCAACTTTCCGCACGGCGGACTTCAATCGGCTCCCAACCTGGCTTAGCAGTACATCGCCGATCGGGTGGCCTTTGGTGTCATTGAGAGCTTTAAAACCATCCAGATCGATGAACAGCAGTGCGCTTTGGTCCTGCCGCCGCTTGCAAATTGACACGGCGTCGCTCAAGCGCTCCATCAGCAATTGACGATTGGGCAGCTTCGTCAGCGAGTCGTAATAGGCCAGTTGCCGTATGGTTGCCTGCGCTGTTTTTTGTGCCGTGATATCACGCCCAATGCCCCGATAGCCGGCGAACTGTCCTTGCGCGTCATAGAAGGGAATGCCACTGACAGAAATCCAATAGTCTGTTCCTGCCGCATCGCACCGCAAGATTTCGAAATTGTGAAAGGGTCTGTGTGCCAGCAGTTCTTGTCGATGGGCCTCCCAATCGGCTTGCGTGAGGTTCAGCGCCATCAAGTCCCAGCGCGTTTGACCGTAGGCGATCTCGACCCGGCGCAGCGCCTTTTGCTGATTGCCCAGGAAATCGATGAATCGAAATTCAGTGTCCTGTTCCCAATACCAGTCCGAGGACAGCTCGGTCAAGCTTCTGAAGCGGGCCTCACTCTCCAACGCTGCAGCGTGCGTCTGTTTGAGCTCATCGTCAAGCACGCGGCGCTGCGTAACGTCCAGGTGCGTACCCGCGTACCGGGTGGGCGTACCGCTGTTGTCGCGCTCTGTGATCTTGCCCCGGCTCTGCACCCACACCCAGTGGCCTTGCCTGTGGCGCATGCGAAATTCGACATCAAACTGGCCGTCCGTCGACGCAGCGGCTTCTGATTCGGTGCGGGTGTGGACGATGGCCAGATCGTCAGGATGTACCAAGCCGTACCAGTTGAATCCGCTCAGATCGAGTTCGCTGGGCTCATAGCCGATCATGCGCGCCCAGCGCGGGCTGATATAGACCATGCCCTCGCCATTGCGCCAATCCCACACGCCGATTTCGGCTGCTGAAAGTGCCATCGCCACGCTCTCGGCGCTAAGGTAGGGGGAATGGGGCATGCGAGCGTTGAATGGGCGACGGATATTCGAAGATTGTCGCCCAGCTTCATTCAAAAACAGCAGGCATTACCAGGCATTAGCAGGCAGTAGCATGCAAAAAGCGGCAAAACCCTTTCGGGTCTGCCGCTTTCGATGGGATAGTTGTTCGACTGGTCTTGTTTGATCAAGCGTATTCGATCAGCGTCTTCTTCATCTTCTTCATGGCAGCCACCTCAATTTGGCGGATACGCTCGGCGCTCACACCGTATTCAGAAGCCAACTCATGCAGCGTCATGCCGCCCGAGCTGTCGTCGTTCACTTTCAGCCATCGCTCTTGCACGATGCGGCGGCTGCGCTCATCCAGAGCGTCCAGCGCGAGGGCAATGCCATCACTGGCCAGCACATCGCGCTGGTGCGATTCGATCATCGCGGTCGGCTCATGCGTGGTGTCTGCCAGGTAGGTGATCGGGCCAAAAGCCTCTTCGCCGTCGTCAGACGGGCTTGGGTCCAGCAGCACATCGCCACCCGAAAGCCGGGTTTCCATCTCGATGACCTCTTCGCGCTTGACCTTGAGTTCGCGCGCCATGGTGTCGATCTGCCCTTCGCTCAGGCGCTCGCGATGGGTGCCCAAGTCTGCGGCAGCATCGTCAGACTGAAAACGCTGGCGCATCGAGCGCAGGTTGAAAAACAGCTTGCGCTGGGCTTTGGTCGTCGCCAGTTTGACCATGCGCCAATTTTTCAGGATGTACTCGTGAATTTCGGCCTTGATCCAGTGCATGGCGTAGCTCACCAGGCGCACGCCGTGCTCGGGGTCGAAGCGCTTCACGGCCTTCATCAGGCCCACATTGCCTTCTTGAATCAGGTCGCCATGCGGCAAGCCATAGCCCAAATACTGGCGCGAAATAGACACCACCAAGCGTAAGTGAGAGAGCACTAACGTACCGGCGGCCTCAAGATCATGGTCAGAGCGCAGCTTGCGCGCAAACGACTGCTCTTCTTCCAAAGTCAGCATTGGCAGGCGATTCGCTGCAGTGATGTAAGCATCCAAATTGCCCAGAGAGGGCACCACTGACCACGGATTGGCCACGGCCAAAGCAGCGCCAAAGGGGGCGGGTGCGAGGGTAGCGGATAAGGTCATTGCAGAGCTCCTTGTGTCAAGGCCAGAATATTAGCACTCTCTTGGATAGAGTGCCAATACCTGAAGTTCCATCAATATCTATAGGGGCAATAGCCTAAATTGCGCTGCAAGCGTGGAACCAACGGAATACGTGAAATACGCTGAATATACCCAATATAGGTATATTGGTGTCCGAATGAGGCTATTTCGCCCGTTTTAACAATAAATTGAGCCTCTAGCTCTCGTAATATATGCACAAACAGCTATATTAAATATAGCAATTATTCCGACGTTTTGTGCCACCCGGCTCGCAGCTACCACTTGATACCCAGCTTCAAAAACAGCTTGGACAGTACAAACAGCGGCCCAACCAGCAGGTATTGCAAATCCTCCAGGAATGACGGTTTTTTGCCTTCAATCCTGTGCCCAATGAACTGGAAAATCCACGACACCACAAAAATGCCGATGCTCGCGGGCAAGAGTGCCGAGCCCATGAGGCTGACGACGTACATCATCACCGCAGCCATCAGCGTCATCGCTACCATGAACACGGTTGACAGCCGCGCGTAGTACATGATGCTGGCCGCGATGACGATCAGGGCCACGGTCGGGTGAATCCAGTGCAGCACGCCGATCAGACTGAACACAATGAGCGGAATGGCGATGTAATGAATCAGCTCATTGGCGGGCTTGGTGTGGCTTTCGCCGTAAGTGTTCAGGAGTTGATCGATTCTGCGGGTTGCGGCAGCAGGGGACGGATTGTCAGGAGTTGCAGCGACGGACATGATGGCCTTTCGTTGAGGACGAGGGTCAGACTTTACTCGGGTTCGCAGTGCCGTCAAGCTGTCCGATCAAGCGCGGTATGAGGCCATGCGGGACTGGTCAACGCGCTGTTTGAGCCATTCAATAAGCCGCCCACTTGCGCTATGACTGCCCCAACTGGCAATTGCGCGTCCGTCGCTGCAGGAGATTAAGCGAACTCCATCCACGCGCCTTGTGCCGCGATCAGACGGGCTTGAAAACGGCAATCCCGTGGCATGGGTCAAGGTTTGTGCCAACACATCCCCATGCAGATCTGAATCAGGTACTTCGAACACATTCGAGTGACTGAGCGAGCGCAAGGCTGAGTCCACCGCAACAAAGCCTTTGGCATCCAGCCCCAGAGCGCTGGCCGCAGCCATCGCAGGCGGATGGGTGTGGGTGGCCAGCACGGGCACATCGCAGGCCAGACTGGTACCGCTGGCCAGAATGATCTCTCCCGGCTTGATGGCCATCGCTGCGTCCGCCAACACCGTGATTTTCTTGGCCTGGAGTGTTTTGGCCAACAAATGGCGCATCGATGTGCTGGAAGCACTGGCCAATGGCGCACCGCCAGTGATCAGAGTCATGGCGCAATGAGGCAAAGCCTGGTGGATCGCCATGGCCAGCTCAATGCCGACGATCTCCTGCTGAGGGGTCGATGCGTTGTCGCAAACCACCGCCACCCGCAGTGCTTTGGTCGCTGCAAGTTCGAGCACGTTCGGCCAGAGCTTGCAAAAGACCGAGGCCGGGCGAACAAACAGCCCGTTGGCGCACGCGCCGGGCAGTTGCAACTCGGTGCGCTCGCGCTCTTGCACGGGCTCCAGGTTGATGCTCAGCCAGTCGTAGCGGATTTCCTGTCCATCCGCCAGCAGCAAAGCTTGAGCTTTTGCATCCAGCGCCACCGCCTGAACTTCAAGCCATTGTGCTTTGGTTTTTTGAACCAGCGGCTCCAGGTCGATCAGGCAGTCATCGAGCTTCGTGCGGCCCGCGACGAACTCCCTGGAGAGCGCCGAGTCGATGGGGCGCTGGTTTCGCGAGATCAGCGTGATTTTGATGCCCGTTGTGGCCCCCGGTGGTAACTGTTTGGCCAAACGCGCAAGAAGGCGCAGGTGGGCCGGGCCGCTGCCCAGCAAGACAAGCTGCTGCGTCATTGTGTATCTCGCGTATCTCTAAAAGCCCGCAGCCCGAAGCGGATGCGCATCGCGATGGTCAAGGCGCACAGCGCCGCAAACGAGTAAGCCAGCTCGGGGAAGTATTGCGGCAGCAGGCACATGGCGCACAGGCAAATGAGCGTTTCAGTGGCTTCCGTCAAGCCGCCCAAAAAGTAAAGCGACTTGTTGGGGTAGGCCACGCTGGCCATGGATCGCTTGGCGGCCATCACGGCAAACGCCAGAAAGCTCGATCCGGTGCCCATGAAGGCCGCCAGCAAGACGGCAGCCGGCAGCGCATTTTGCGGCGGGTTGGCCACCGCGAACGCCAGAGGAATGCTGGCGTAGAACAAAAAATCCAACGTAATGTCCAGGAACCCGCCTGCATCAGAGGCTTGTGACAGGCGGGCCACTGCGCCATCCAACGCATCACACGTGCGGGATAGCAGGATGAATCCCAAGCCCCAAAGATAGTTCTCCCATGCGATGGCTGCCGCTGCAATCAGCCCAATCACAAAGCCCGCCACGGTGATCTGGTTGGCACTCAGGCCCATGCGCGCCAGGCTGATGGCGGCTGAAGTTACGACGGGTTGGATGAATGCGGTGGCGATGCGGTCTAGCATGGGGGTAAGTTGCGCGAAGTCATTGAAGCTGAATAATTCAGGCCGAACTATTGAAGTCGGGTGAGGTGAGCGATGTCTGCGATATCCGCATCATCGTGAGTGACCAGTAGCACTGGCAAGTTCCTTGAAGCCACCAGCTTGAATACAAATTGTCGCAAACGAACGCGCAAATCCGCATCGAGTTTTGAGAACGGCTCATCCAGCAGCAGCGCTTGAGGTTCGGCCAACAATGCGCGCATCAGGGCCACACGGGCCCGCTGTCCGCCCGAAAGCGTTGCGGGGTCGGCATCGGCAAATTGCAGCATCTCGATGTCTTGCAAACCCTGCCGCACTTTGTCGTGACGTACTTGCTGATGTGCGCGTGGCGCGCTGGGCACCGCGAACAGCAGGTTTTCGCGCACGGTCATGTGAGCAAACAGCAATGCTTCCTGAAACAAAATGCCCACGCGCCGCGCTTCAGTGGGCAGATGGTCAATGCGCTGATGATTAAGCTCAATGGTGCCTTCAAAACGCAGTTCGGCGGCAAGCGTGCCGCAAATGGCCCCCAGCAGGCTCGATTTGCCCGACCCGCTGGCACCCATGATGGTGTGAATAATGCCGGGTTGTACCGTTATTTGCAGGTCTTTGACCAAGCTCGTGTCAGCCACCTTCAACGCCCGCACGTTAACTTGCAGAGTCATAGCTTCCGCTATCAAATACAAAGTAAAGTGCACACATCCTGCAATTGTTACCGAAGTTGTGAGCGGCGATAATGAGAACCTGTGGTGATCGCTTTGCACTATTTCCACCATCGAGCCATTTTTTGGGAGTTCCTATGTTCAAGAAAACTATTCTCACCACAGCGCTAGTTGTCGTGCTTGCCGCAAGCGGAGTGGCGCAGGCCCAGACCGCCGTGAACTCCGCGGCCAAAAGTGAGTTGGTGTCCAAAATCCTGCAACTGCAGCGCACGGCGATTGAGGGCATTGCGACCGTGCTGGCGCAGCAACCTGCTCAGCAAATGATGCAAGGCGCCAGCGTGGCCTTGCAGTCGCGCGTTCCACCGGAAAAACGCGAGGTGGTGGCCAAGGAAATCCAGGCGGACCTGAAAAAATACGTGGAAGAAGTGGTGCCGCTGCTGCGGGAGCGGGCCGTCAAGATGGCACCGACCACCATCGGCACCTTGCTTGAAGAGAAATTCACCGAAGACGAGCTGCGCCAGCTGATCGCGATCATGGAGTCGCCCGTCAACAAAAAATTCAGCCAGATGAACGGCGAGCTGCAGAAGTCGCTGGGTGAAAAACTGGTGGCTGACACACGCAGCGTCGTCGAGCCTAAGCTCAAGGCGCTGGATGCGACGATTGGCAAACGTTTGGGCATGACACCACCGCCTGCACCAGGCCCTGGCCCTAGCGGTAGCGGTGCCGCGCCAGCCCCCGCAAAGCCAGCCAGCGGGAAGTAAAACGGTACTTCAGGCGCTGGCCAAGTCCAGCAATGCGGTGTCGTCTGGGCTCAGGGTCAGTCGGGCACCCGCCACCAACTCGGCCAATTGCGCAAGCGATGTGGCGCTGGCGATTGGCGAGGTGATTCCAGGGCGCGACACATTCCAGGCCACGGCGACTTGCGCGCAGCTTGCCCGGTGGCGCAAGGCCACTTTGTCCAGTGCCGCCAATATCTTCAAGCCCCGCGCATTCAGGTATTTGGCGGTGGTGCCCTTGCCGCGTGCGCTCTTGCTGGCATCTTCAGCGCTGCGGTATTTACCCGTTAGAAACCCAGCGGCCAAGGTGTAAAAATTGATCACACCCACGCCCTGCTCACGGCACAGCGGCCCCAGGTCATCTTCAAAGACGGCCCGGTCATACAGGTTGTAAAGCGGCTGTAGGCTTTCGTAGCGGGCGAGGCCGTGCTTCTCGCTGGTTTGCAGGGCCAATTTCAATCGCTCAGCGTTGAAGTTGGAGGCGCCAATGGCGCGCACCTTGCCTGCCTTGATCAGATCAGTGAACGCACCCAGCGTGTCTTCCAGCGGGGTGGTGGCATCGTCGTCATGCGATTGGTAAAGATCAATGCAATCGGTTTGCAGGCGGCGCAGCGAGTCTTCCACGGCCTGCCGGATGTACGCAGGCTTGAGCCCCACCCTGTCCGGGCCCATCGGCTTGCCGACCTTGGTAGCCAGCACCACTTGGCTGCGTTTACCGCTCTTTTTGAACCATTTGCCCAGCACCGTCTCCGATTCGCCACCGGTGTGGCCTGGCACCCAGATGGAGTAAACATCCGCCGTGTCGATAAAGTTGAATCCGGCATCCAGCCACGCATCCAGCAGCGAAAACGATGTGGCCTCATCCACCGTCCAGCCAAAGACGTTACCGCCGAATGCGAGGGGCGAGACGTGAAGCTTAGATCGGCCCAGTTGGCGTGTCATTTGACGCGTTTGTGGGCGTGCTTGCATGAAAGTCCTCCAGTGATTTAAGGTTTTGCCAGCCGGGCCACCGCTGCCGACACACCACCTGGCCCAAAAGGCACGCCTTGCACGGTCAGCGCCGCTTCAATGCCACCCAAGCAGCCCAAAATCATGGCCGGGTTCATGCTGCCCAGATGGCCGATGCGAAACACACGCCCGGTCATCGGCCCTAAGCCACCCGCGAAGGCGACCTGAAAGCGCTCGCGCGCGACGGTGCGAAAGCCTTCAATGTCGATGCCGGGTGCCACGGTGATGGCGGTGATCGACACCGAGCGCGCTTCGGGGACCTGGCTGAAGAAACCGAAGATTCCCGCCGTGCTCCAGCAGGCAACGGCCGCCTGTGTGGCTTCGGCAATACGCGCGTGGCGGGCGAAGACCTCATCCATCCCCTCCTGAAAAATCAGATCCAGCGATGCCTGCATGCCCATCAGCAAAAGCTGCGGTGCGGTGCCGCAAAACTTCATGTAGGACGCCTCTCCTTTGCGCCGCACCCAGTCCCAGTAGTAACGCGGGCTGGGGTTGCGCCGCGCGACTGCCAGCGCCGTATCATCGACT
>JANNFW010000007.1:0-6302 GCA_031380235.1 Rhodoferax sp.
GCAATACCGGTCTGCGCGCCTCCAGCGGGCCGTATGTCTTGTTCCTGAACCCTGACTGCTCGTTCAAGCCCGGTGCATTGGCCGAGCTGGTGAAGGCGCTGGACTCCGACCCCAAGGTCGGTATGGTGGGCGGCTTGCTAATCAACCTGGACGGCACCGAACAGATTGGTGCCCGACGCGCCATCCCAACGCCTTGGCGCTCGTTTGTTCGGGCGTTTGGCCTGGTCAACCTGTCGCGCTGGTGGCCCAATTTGTTTTTCGACTTCAACCTGCACCAGCAGCCGATGCCTGATCACCCCGTGTCGGTCGAGGCAATTTCAGGTGCTTGCATGATGGTCAAGCGCGACGTTATGAACCAGGTGGGCGAGTGGGATGACGGCTACTTTTTGCACTGCGAAGACCTCGACTGGTGCATGCGTTTTCGCGAGCGCGGCTGGAAGATCCTGTTTGTGCCATCCGCCGTCATCACCCACGTGCTGGGTTTTTGCGGACGCAACCGGCCTGTATTTGTCGAGTGGCACAAACACCGCGGCATGATGCGCTTCTACCGCAAGTTCTTCAAAGAGCACTACCCCGGCATGCTGATGGTGCTGGTGGGCGTGGGCGTGTGGCTGCGCTTCAGCGTGGTAGCCGCCACATTTGCCACCCGGCAGTTCAGTAGCGCTGCGAAACGTTTCCTGTTTTAACGGGTCAAAGTACCGTGCATGCTTGGTCAAACGTCAGGCGCGGGTTGCGCTCAAACAGCTTGCTGTCGTCGCCATAACCCAGGTTGATCAGAAAATTTGCCTGGTAGCGGCAATCGGGAAAAAATTCAGCATTCACCTTCTCCAGATCGACGCCGCTCATGGGGCCGCAGTCGAGCCCCACTGCGCGCGCGGCCATCATGAAATAGGCACCGCCCAAGGTGCCATTGCGGGTCGCTGTTGCCTGCGCCATGGGAACGTTTCCTTCGAACATCTCCTGGGCACCGGGCTTGTGCCAGATTTGGGGCATGTGCTCATAAAACCGGGTGTCGGTGGCGACGATCACCGTCACCGGGGCCACCTTGGTCTTCTCCAGATTGCCCGGGCTCATGGCAGGCAGCAGCCGTCCGCGGGATTCGGGTGAATTGAGAAACACATAGCGCGTAGGCTGCGTGTTCATCGAGGTTGCGCCCATTTTGGCAATGTCATAGACCTCTTGCAGCAACGCCAGCGGCACCGGTTTGTCGACAAAGCCATTGGCGGTACGGGCTTTGAAAAAGAGTTGATCGAGAGCGGTTGAGTCGATTTTGGGCATGCGGAAGTTTAGTTGTTTTGTAGGCCGCTTCTCCGAGTTGAAATTTCAAATTACGCACAACTCATCTGATCCAAATGAATCAGATACATTCGCCCCACCAATAGCTGCAAACCCATGGCGGCGCGGGCCGGGCCAGTTGCCCGATCACCCTGAACGGCTGTATCCGGATCCTGTCGCAACCCAAGGGTAGGTATAATACCCACCATTAACAGCAAAGCCCTCGTCAAACTGCTTGAACAGCAGGGTTGGACATTGCGGGCGAGCAAAGGAAGCCACCACATCTTTGTGCATCCCGTTAAGGGTGGCCACATCAGTGTTCCGCACCCCAAGTCCTATTTGGGCAAAGGGCTGGTTCACAAATTACTGAAGCAGGCTGGTCTGAAATGAAGGAGCCCCTATGAAATTCATCATCGCCATTGAACCCGCCACAAAAAAATCCGCGTTTGGCGTGGTGGTTCCAGATTTGCCCGGGTGCTTCAGCGCGGGAGAGACGCTGGACGATGCGATTCAAAATGCGCAGGAGGCAATTGACTTGCACTGCGAGACGATGATCGAAGACGGGCTGGACATTCCACCTGCCACGTCAATCGCCAAGCATCAAAAAGACCCAGAATTCGCCGGATGGATTTGGGCTGTGGTGGACGTACCGGTGGAGAAATACCTCGGCCCCGCTGAAAAAATTAACATCACAGTGCCGCGCCTCTTGTTAAGCCGAATTGACGATTACGCCAAGAGTCACGGCGCAACACGCAGCGGTTTCCTGGTGCAGGCGGCACGGCAGGCGATGGCGGCTTAATTTTTTGTCGTTTTGCCCGCCGTAATTTCAGAAGGCAGTGGCGCGTTTGATGCATGTCTAGTAGGCATAACTAGCTACGTATGTGATAGCACACAGGTAGCGACGACCTTATCACGAAAGACCCGATGCCAGCCCCCGTTTGCGACGGCCCAATCCCAATGCGGCCAAACTGATGGCGACCAGGGCCAAGCCACCAGGCTCTGGAACGGTGTTGTCATCCGGCACAAAAGTGAGGATTGGCGTCATGGTCCCGGTGAAGGAACCAGCGGCTATGAAGGTTAGGCCGGTGATAAACGCGTTAGTGTTGTTGGGGTCTAGCGCGGCACCAACTTCAATATCGCGCACGCTGAAAGCGCTGACACCGCCTTGTCCAAAAAAGAACTGCTGGCCGGCCAGCACGGTGTTATGCACGTTTCCAATGATCAGGTCAAAAATGCCATCGCCCACGTTGGGCAGAATGACTGAGGCGAAGTTGGGGTCACCAACACCAATGGCGTAGTCATAACCGGTTGCCACCACCGGGTCAATGAAGGTGACGCTGTTGGGCCCGACGGTTTGTACGTTGAACTGGTACACCGGGCCGAAGTTGTCATTGGGGTTTGTGTCAGGCCCGACTGTTGGCAGATGGACATTGGGCGGGCCGACGACATTGCTCGGGGTAAAGCTGAAAAAGGAATTTGACCGGCGCAGAATCTCCGAATTGTTGTTGGTGAAGGCCACATGATCACGGGTCTCTATGACCTGGAAACCGATGGTGTAGTTGTGTGCGCCGCTCGCGTCCAACGCACCTCCCGCACTCAGCGTCGCAGGGATCGTGTAACTGGTCAATGCCGGATTGATCGCGACGACGTGAACGACATTTTTCGTACCATTCGGCAGATTTGGCCCGCTGCGGTCAAAAATCACCACGCGAAAGCCGTCCGGCACGACACCATTCGGAATCACCCAACTGATGGTCGGCGTCGCCGCTGAAGCTCCCTGCGTAATCGTCACGCTCACCGGGAACGGCACCGGGTTGGCAATCGCATTCGCGTTGACGAGCAGCGAAGGGCCGGTCACGCTGAGCAGGTCGGCACCGTTGCGAAACTTGAAAGTCCAAGGCGAAGCAGTTCGGTCGTTGCTGAAAGCGGTGGAGTAGGAACAGAAATTCTGATTGACCGTCAAGGGTGAACATGAGGCAGTACCAGTGGTGAAACCCGTTGGTGAATACACCCCCTGCAAGGTCGTGCCCTGTGAACCGCCCACGATGTCAGCGCCGAACTGAAAAGCATCTCCCGAGCTGATTCCCACATCATTGAGCCCACGCGTATCTCGAAACATATTGATGGAGTTGGCGACCAACGTAATCGGCGCCGCCCACGCAGACACTATCCCTCCGCCCAAATTGAGCAATGAGATCGCAGCTGCAAAAACAAATGCCCGCACAGGTTTCAGACGCGTCATGATGTCCTCCATGTGGCTTGACTTTTTGATGGCATTTTGGGCCCCCAAAGCGCTCATTTAAATTCTATTCAAGCGGATCGCAGCACATGCAATTTTTACGCCTTGAAGTAATTGTGTTTAAAACTCAAGCACTTAGCTAAAACGCCACGCCTAGTTCTCATGCATCTGTAAAACATTTCGACACAATAACGCAGGGTCTTCTGCCAGGCGGTCACCTCGTCAATTCACCTTAGCTGGCATTAATTTCACACAGCAGCAGAAGGTTCAGGCTTTCACGATCACATCCCATCCAACGCAGCGCCCCCCCTAACAGGGTGCGGCTGCAAAGACTCACACCCGCTCAATCACCATCGCAATCCCCTGCCCCACGCCAATGCACATGGTGCACAGTGCGTATCGGCCACCTGTTCTGTGAAGTTGATTGATCGCCGTCGTGACCAGGCGCGCACCTGACGCGCCCAGCGGATGGCCCAGTGCAATCGCGCCGCCGTTGGGGTTGACGCGCGGGTCGTCGTCTTGCAGGCCCAATAGGCGCAGCGCGGCCAAGCCTTGTGCGGCGAAGGCTTCGTTCAGCTCGATGACGTCCATTTGCGCCAAGCTCAAACCCGTAAGCGCCAACACCTTTTGCGTGGCGGGGGCGGGGCCAATGCCCATGATGCGCGGAGGCACGCCTGCGGTGGCCATGCCGACCACGCGGGCGCGCGGCGTCAGGCCGTGCAGTTTGGCGCTGGCTTCGTCGGCCAGCAGCAAGGCGCAAGCACCGTCGTTCACACCGCTGGCATTGCCTGCGGTTACGCTGCCTTCGGGTTTGACGGCACCTTTGAGCTTGGCCAGCGCTTCCATGCTGGTCTCGCGCGGGTGCTCGTCTTTGTTGACGACGATAGCGTCGCCCTTCTTTTGGGGGATCGTCACCGGCGTGATCTCCGCATCAAAAAAGCCAGACTTCTGCGCCGCCACGGCTTTCAATTGGGAGGCCAGCGCCATTTTGTCTTGATCTTCGCGGCTGATTTTGTAATCAGCAGCCACGTTTTCAGCGGTTTCGGGCATGGCATCCACGCCGTACTTTTCTTTCATCAATTTGTTGACGAAACGCCAGCCGATGGTGGTGTCGTACATCTGTGCGGCGCGGCTGAAGGCGCTTTCAGCTTTGGCCATGACGAAGGGCGCGCGGCTCATGCTTTCGACGCCACCCGCAATCATCATCGTCGCCTCGCCCGCTTTGATGGCGCGGGCTGCCGTGCCCACCGCGTCCATGCCCGAGCCGCAAAGGCGGTTGATGGTGGCACCCGGCAGCTCCAGCGGCAAGCCCGCGAGCAAGCTGGACATGTGCGCCACGTTGCGGTTGTCTTCACCGGCTTGGTTGACGCAACCGTAGATCACGTCAGTCACGGCCAGCCAATCAACATTTGGGTTGCGTGCCATCAACGCTTTGAGGGGTATGGCACCCAGGTCGTCGGTGCGCACGCTGCTCAAGGCACCACCGTAGCGGCCAAATGGGGTGCGAATCGCGTCGCAGATGAAGGCTTGATTTTGTGTCATATAAATACTTCGTTAAGAGTTACCGGACAGGAGAGACGGCGACGGGCAGGCCTATGAGTTTTTCAAGCTCGGCGTGTTCCAGCCCGGCGACCTTGTCAATCAATTCAAGGCCGTTGGCGGTGCAGGCCAGGGTAGCCAATTCGGAATAAATGCGCTTGACGCAGCCAATGCCCGTGAGCGGGTAAGTGCAGAATTTGACGACCTTGCTGGTGCCCGATTTGGTCAACAAATCCATCATTACCCAGGTTTGTTTGGCACCAATGGCCAAGTCCATCGCACCGCCGACGGCAGGAATTGACCCCGCCTCGCCGGTGCTCCAGTTGGCCAAGTCGCCGGTGGCAGACACTTGAAAAGCGCCCAGCACGCAGATGTCCAGATGACCGCCGCGCATCATCGCAAAGCTGTCGGCATGGTGAAAAAAAGCACCGCCTTTTTGCAGCGTGACGGGTTGTTTGCCGGCATTGATCAGGTCGTAGTCCTCCTGCCCGGCAGGCGGGGCCGGGCCCATGCCCAAGATGCCATTTTCGCTGTGTAGCAGAACCTCTCGGCCGATGGCGATGTGGTTGGCCACCAAGGTCGGCATGCCAATCCCCAGATTCACCGTTGCGCCCTCCGGAATGTCATGCGCCACGCGCTTGGCGAGTTCGTCTTTGCTGCGTTTTTGGTAGCTGCTCATGCTGTTGCCTTGGTCAAAGCGGTCATTCCAGCTGGGATAAAACCACCTGCCTGGGTTGCCACGCGGTCTATTTTGACGATTTGGTGCACAAAAATACCAGGGGTGATGATGTGCTCTGGGTTCAACTCGCCCAGCTCGACGATTTCATGCACGGTGGCGACGGTTTTTTTGCAGGCCGTCGCCATCACCGGGCCAAAGTTGCGTGCGGCCATGCGGTAAGTCAAATTGCCCCAGCGGTCGCCGCACTCGGCTTTGATGAGTGCCAGATCGCCATAGATGGGAAATTCGAGCACGTAATGTCGGCCGTTGATTTCCCGCGTTTCTTTCAAGCTGCCATCGCTGTTTTTCGCAAGCTCGGTGCCATAACCCGTGGGTGTGAAGAACGCGCCAATACCCGCACCGGCCGCGCGGATGCGCTCGGCCAGATTACCTTGGGGCACCAGTTCAAGCTCAAGCTTGCCAGCGCGGTAAAGCGCATCAAACACCTGCGAGTCGGCCTGGCGCGGAAAGCTGCAAATGATCTTGCGCACCCGCCCCGCCTTCAAAAGCGCCGCAAGGCCGACATCACCG
>JANNFW010000040.1:0-4531 GCA_031380235.1 Rhodoferax sp.
ACCCCCAATCTGTGCGCCACCTTCCACTGGCGCTGCCGCAAGGTGGATGGCTGGGAACGCGACACCTGGCGCTTTTTGTACCGCAACCGCCTGGAGGCCCGCCATTGGGTGGTGCTGGAGCAAGACCGCGTGATGCTGGAAAACATGGAGCCCGACGCGAACCAACGTGAGCATCTGTATGAGCATGATGTCGGGCTGTCACGCCTGCGCAAAACGATGCACGCGCTGGCGCATAAGCAGTTGGTGCCGACGGTGACGGCTTGAAGGTGAGGCGGTGACGGTGTTTAGCGACAGGCTACCGAATCTGAATTATTAATAAACGCTACCAAATAAATAGCTTCTTATGCTTATTATGCGAGAGCTAGAGGTCTATTTCGTTTAATATTTGACCAAATTTGGTCAAATTTATCCGAAAATTAACCCGTAGGTTAATTTTTTTCTAATCTAATGAACCACGACCGGATTTTGCGCCAACTCCGCGTACTGCTCCAGCGTGTCTTCCACTTCTTCCTGCGTGGGAGTTTTAAGCTGCCAGGCGGAGATGTGTTGCTGAAACAGCTCAGCCCACGAGCCATCAAGGTACACCTCTTTACCGCTGCGCTTGTCGATGATCTCAAAGCCGTGGCGCATTAGCTGCGGTATCGGCTTAGACGGCTCGACGGGCGTGGTGGCGGCGCCGGCAGGAAGTGTGATGCCAGCTGCGATGGCGGACGCATCAAGGATGACGGCGTTGGCCAGCATGTGCGTGACAGAGTAGGTCTCAGAGTCGTAAAGGGTGTGCATATGAATGGGTATTTTGACAGCATTGGACTCAGTGAGTCTCAAGCAAGGGTTAACAACTGACGCGTGCGGGCAACGCCTATCTCGAACAAATGGTGCCAACTGTGAAAAATTCAAGCTTAGGGTGTTTCAGTGGCGCGCCAAACCTGGTCGGCGTAATCGCCATCCTTCTCAGTCAGTTTGATGCGCGCGGGCAGATAGGCCAGTTGTGGGGCCAGCCACAGCTCCAGGGTCTGGTCGAATTCACCGCGCGGTTTGCGGGTGAGTTTGAGGGCCAGCAACTCGCCACCGGGTAGTGACAACTTTTCTTCTTCTCCCACGATTAACACCCATTTTTCGCTGGAGCGCGGGCCAATCGTGTCAAAAGTGATCGCCGTGCCACTCGGGTATTGCCCAGGCGCGCCGGCAATCATCGCGCTGAGTTGCATCACCACGCTGAGTTGATCCTGCATGCCTGCCAGCAGTGGCACCTGCGGCGTATTGGCGCTGAAGGTCACCAAGCGTTTGTCACGTTCAAAGTGCGCCGCCACTTCAGAGCGAAACTTGTCGGCAAACCGTTTGGGCTCCAGGCCATCGGCAGTCAAGCGGCCGGTGCTGGTTTGAATGCGGGCACCGAGCAAAAAGGCGCTGACTTCGAGGCGCGCATCGTAGCTGCTGCCGTCTTGCAGCCAAAGCAGCTCGGCGCGGGCGTTGAAGCTCAAGCTGCCTTTGGTGGCGATGACGTTGTATTTGAGCCGGGTAGATCCAGGCACGGTGTAGGCTGTGGTGGCCGGCGTAGCGAACTGCGCAGGTGCCTTGAATGTGCTTTGCGCTCCTTGCGCTTCGTCAGACACCGATGCGATTGCGGCCATGGGCGCTTTCGGTGCAGACGCTGCCGCCACCGCTGGCGCAGCGCCTGGCACTTCAGCCGTCACGTTGTCTAACGTTGATGCGGCAGGCTCAGTCGGTCGGCTTGGGGAGGGGTCGCTTGCAGGCCCGCTGTTGGGGTCCATCGTGCTGATGTCGGTGTTGATAGCTGTGCTGGCGGCGCTGATTCTTCCCGGTGGGGCTTTTGGAGGACGAGGCGCAGGCGCCGCAGCCGCAACCGTTCGAGTAACTGCCGCCGAAGGTGTCGGTGCCGTGACTACCGCAGGCGGCGGGGTTGGCCCCAACGCGATGCTGCGGGTCGAAAAAGGCCGCGTATCAACACGCGCTGATTGCTGTGTCGCCTGCAAGGAGTCGGTGGTGCCCGCCAGCACAAGCAGATGCGCAACCACGACACCAACCGTCAGCGGGCCGAGTATTTGGGTTGGCATCGCCGTTGATTTCACAGGCACAGGCGCGGGTGTCATAAATCACAATTTTGCCAGCTTCGCTTCGTAGAATGGCTGGCCATGTCCACTGGCCTTCCATTGGCCCCCAATCTCCCCCAACTCCCCCGAAAAGACTCATGAAACTTGCCACCTACAAAGACGGCTCGCGCGACGGCCAGTTGGTCGTCGTCTCGCGCGACCTGAAGTTCGCCCATTACGCCAGCGGCATCGCCAATCGGATGCAAGAAGTGCTGGACGACTGGAACTTCATCAGCCCGCAGTTGCAAGATTTGTACGATGCCCTGAATCGTGTGGGTGACAGGCTGGGTGACAAGGCGGGTGAGGCCGCCCACGCCACCGGCATCGCCCGCCACGCCTTCCCGTTCGACCCCAAAATGTGCATGGCCCCGCTGCCGCGCGCCTACCAATGGGCCGATGGTTCGGCCTACATCAACCATGTCGAGCTGGTGCGCCTGGCCCGCCACGCCGAGGTGCCTGCCAATTACTACACCGAGCCTTTGATGTACCAGGGCGGCAGCGACGATTTTTTAGGCGCTTGCGACGATGCGCCGTTCAGCAACGAAGCCTTTGGCATCGACTTCGAAGCTGAAGTCGCCGTCATCACCAGCGACGTGCCCATGGGCTGCACGCCCGAGCGCGCGCTGGACGGCATTCGCCTGGTGATGCTGGCCAACGATTGGAGCCTGCGCCATTTGGTGCCCGACGAATTAGCCAAGAGCTTCGGTTTTTTGCAAAGCAAACCCGCCACCGCCTTCAGCCCTTTAGCCGTGACGTTGGACGAGTTCGCAGGAACGGTTGCTGGTGAGTTGGGCAATGCGTGGAACAAGGGCCGCCTGAACCTCACCCTGCAAAGCCAGTGGAATGGCCGCACCGTAGGTCGCTGCGATGCAGGCAGCGACATGACGTTCCACTTCGGCCAACTCATTGCCCACCTGTGCAAAACCCGCAATGTGCGGGCCGGCTCCATCATCGGCAGCGGCACCGTCAGCAACAAAGGTGTCGAAGTCAAAGGCAAAAAAGACTGGCCCAAAGGTTATAGCTGCATCGCAGAAAAACGCGCCATTGAAACGATTTTGGACGGTGAACCCAAAACGGATTACATGAAGTTTGGCGACACCATCAAGATTGAGATGAAGGGGCTAGATGGGTTCAGCGTGTTTGGGGCGATTGAGCAGGAGGTTGTGGCCGTTCACGAAAAGACGTGTTGAATCCGACCCAGAGACTTTCGCCTTATCAATTGAGGTAATCTCAGGAGCTACAGAAAACAATATGCGCCGACTGACTCAAATCACCGTTCAAGGATACAAGTCCATCAAAGATCAGACGCTGGATCTGGGGCAGTTAAACGTCTTGATTGGTGGCAACGGAGCAGGAAAATCTAACCTAATCAGCGTGTTTAAGTTCCTTCGCTCGATTTACGACGGAGACCTTCAAACCACAGTCGGAGTGAGTGGTGGCGCAAACGCCCTGTTGCACTTTGGGCGGAAGAATACGGAGAAGCTGTACTTTGAGTGCGTATTTCAAGAGGATGGGGGCAGTCCAAAGAACTTCTATCAAGCGCTCTTGTGGCCAACGGACGAAGATCAACTAGTTTTTGTCTGGGAGCGCGCCGGATTTCACAACCCCGCGCATACGAAACCCTACTTTGATGAAATAGGGTCTGGTCATCAGGAATCTGGTCTCAAACAGGCTTCCACCACGAAGTTCACTTGGGTCAGAGACGACCTTGCCAGTTACAGGGTTTACCATTTTCACGACACCAGTAGCAGCGCGCTGGTCAAGCAGACTGGTGATGTCAACGACAACCAGTTTCTGCAAACCGACGCCCGAAATCTTGCCGCTTTTTTGTATTGGATGAAGCTCAAGCGGCCCGACCATCTGCGAATGATTGAAGAAGTCGTTCAACAAATCGCGCCTTTCTTTGACCGCTTCGAGTTGACTCCTTCGCGTAACAACGAAGACAAAATCCGCTTGGAGTGGCGCGAGCAGGGTAGCGAGTCATACTTTAACGCCCACCAATTGTCGGACGGCACTTTGCGTTTCATCTGCCTTGCAACCCTGTTGCTACAGCCAGAAGTGCCCCGCATGGTTTTGCTAGATGAACCTGAGTTGGGGCTTCATCCTGCCAGCATTGTTTTGCTTGCTGAGTTGTTGAAGCAAGCCTCGCAGCGCAGTCAACTGCTCGTTGCGACGCAATCCGTAACTTTGGTTAACCAACTGGATCCGGAAGATGTTTTCGTGGCAGATCGCGTAGAGCGAGCAACTGTTTTCAAGCATTTGGGCCAAGAAGATCTGAGCCAATGGACTGGTGCCTACGGGCTTGGTGAGTTGTGGGAAAAGAACGTGCTGGGAGGGCGACCTTGAAGCGCGTCCTGATCTTGACGGAAGGACAAACCGAGGAAGGGTTCATTAAGCGAGTGCTTCGGCCCTATTTGTGG
>JANNFW010000216.1:0-4304 GCA_031380235.1 Rhodoferax sp.
CCGGTCAGCAGGTAGCCTTCCAACCAGCCTTCGCACAAGTGTTCACTCAGCACTTCCATGACTCTACCTTGCGTGCTGAGGTTGGTATCGTCATCCTCCGTGTCGGCCATCCAGGCTTTGCCACTCACGGCATAGACGGCATCCAGGCGGTTGGAGGCGGTCTCGTCCGGGCCGAAGATCCTGAAGTTTTGGGCGCTCAGATTCAGCTTCATCACATCGCGCACAAACCCGCCCATCACGCGCGTCGCCTCTGCGTCCACGCTGCCGGGGTGCGGCACCGCCACGGCATAGTCGCGAAAATTGGGCATCACTAAATCCCGCAGCAAGCCCCCGCCGTTGGCATGCGGGTTGCAGCCCATGCGTAGCTCGCCGCTGGGCGCAAGTGCGGCAAGTTCATCGCGGAATTTGCCCGCTTCATCAAACAGCTCTTGCGGGCGGTAGCTTTTGAGCCAGTCTTCAAGCTGCTGCAAATGTTCAGACGTTTTGAAGTCCGCAATCGGCACCTGGTGCGCGCGCCAAGTACCTTCAACCGCTTTGCCATCGACAAACTTCGGGCCAGTCCATCCTTTGGGCGTGCGCAACACGATCATCGGCCAACGTGGCCGTTGAATCTCACCCTGGTTCGCGGCAGCCCGCGCGTCGATCTGAATCTTTTGAATCTCCGCCAAAACTGTATCGAGCGTGCCCGCGAGACTTTGGTGCACCAGCATCGGATCGTCGCCTTCGACAAAAAACGGTTCATGGCCGTAGCCGCGCATCAAGTCGGTCAATTCTTCGTGGCTGATGCGCGCCAGCACGGTCGGGTTGGCAATCTTGAAACCGTTGAGGTGAAGAATGGGCAGCACCGCACCATCGAGCGCCGGGTTCAAGAACTTATTGGAATGCCAACTCGCCGCCAGCGCACCCGTCTCCGCCTCGCCGTCGCCAATGACGCAGGCGACAATCAGGCTCGGGTTGTCGAAGGCTGCGCCATAAGCATGTGCCAAGGAGTAACCCAGCTCGCCGCCTTCGTGAATGGAGCCCGGTATTTCCGCCGAGACGTGGCTAGAGATGCCGCCGGGCCATGAGAACTGGCGAAACAGCCGCTGCAACCCGTCGCGGTTTTGCTCAATGGCCGGATAACGCTCGGTGTAGGAGCCTTCCAAATACGAGTTCGCCACCACGCCCGGCCCGCCATGGCCTGGGCCCATGATGTACATCATGTTCAGGCTGTGTTGTTTGATCAGCCGGTTCAAATGCACGTAAAGCAGGTTCAAGCCCGGTGTAGTGCCCCAATGCCCCAGCAAGCGCGGCTTCACATGGGCCAGTTGCAGCGGTACGTCCAGCAGTGGGTTGTCTTGCAGATAGATTTGGCCCACGGACAGGTAATTCGCCGCGCGCCAGTAGGCGTGCATTTTGTGTAACTGATCCGCAGACAGTGCGTCGGGCATCTGAGTCCTTCAAGTGCAAGAGCGTAGTTTTACGCGTTTTCCACTTGTACACAACTCGGCAGCTGTGCCACTGTGCGGTTGCGCACATATGGCCTGGTGCAGCGCTTAAAATGAGTAAAAATTAACCTTGGAGTTAATTTTTAACCCAAAACTGTGAAATCGGTTTGAAAATATCAATGAAATGTGCCTCTGGCTCTCAAAAGATATACATGAATAGCTCCGTTATATATAGCAAAAGATCGCCGGGCAATGCAATCGAAACCTGGGCACCCCACTTCGCGGTATCGACGCTGCCCAAATAGCCGTACGTTGCCGCCACGGTTCCCATGCCAGCGGCCTGGCCTGCGACGATGTCGCGGTGATCGTCACCGACGTAAATGCAGCGTTTTGGATCGACGTTCAAGCGGCGGGCAGCTTCAA
The DNA here is from genome assembly GCA_031380235.1 of Rhodoferax sp. Classification (GTDB taxonomy): domain Bacteria; phylum Pseudomonadota; class Gammaproteobacteria; order Burkholderiales; family Burkholderiaceae_C; genus JANYCG01. The sequence goes on from JANNFW010000216.1 coordinate 1,851, forward strand.
ACAGGGGCTCGGGGTGCGGTTTGGCGTGCGGTGTGGTATCGCCGCTGACGACTGTGCCTGCGCTGGCAAACAGAGGCATGGCGCGGGTGAGGGGCTCCGTGAAGCGGGCGGATTTGTTGGTGACGACACCCCAGGGGAGCTTGCGCTGAATCAAGGTTTGGATCAAAGCGTCCACACCGACAAAGGCAAAAGTGCGTGTCGTCATGCAGCGCTCATAGTTGGTGAAAAACTCCTCCTTCATGGCCTCGTAATCTGCATGATCGGGCTTCATGTCAAACGCAATGCCCAGCATTCCGCGCGCGCCGGAGCCCGCCATGGGGCGGTAGCGCGCCAGTGGCATTGAAGGCAGGCCGCGGTCAGTGCGCATTTTGTCGGCTGCCGCGCCCAGGTCGGGTGCGCTGTCGATTAAAGTGCCGTCCAAATCGAACAGGACGGCTTGAATATCAGTGAACATGGTGGGTTGTTGCCGCGTCACACAGTGGACGCGGGCTTCTGGGTCGCGAACATGTAGTTCACACTGGTGTCGCCGCTCAGCCAATAGCGTTTTGTCAGCGGGTTATATTCGAGGCCGCGTGTTGTTTTCAGGTCAAGCCCAGCCTTGCGGGCGTACTGCGCCAATTCGCTCGGGCGGATGAACTTGGCGTATTCATGGGTGCCGCGCGGTAGCATATTCAATACGTATTCCGCACCGACGATCGCGAACAGGAACGACTTGGGGTTGCGGTTGATGGTGGAAAAAAACACCCACCCGCCGGGTTTGACCAGGTCGGCGCAGGCTTGAACAATGGAGGCGGGGTCAGGCACGTGCTCCAGCATCTCCATGCAGGTCACTACGTCAAAACTTGCCGGCTGCTCGACGGCCAATGCCTCCGCGCTGACTTCGCGATAGTTAATATTGGGTGTTTGCGCCTCCAGCGCATGCAGTTGAGCGACTTTCAGGGCTTTGCTGGCCAGGTCGATGCCCAACACCTGGGCCCCTTTGCGCGCCATCGCGTCGGACAAAATGCCGCCGCCACAGCCAATGTCCAGTGCTGTTTTGTCTTTCAGGGGGCACTGGGCAAGTATCCAGTCCAGCCGCAGCGGGTTGATTTGGTGCAGCGGACGAAATTCGCTCTCGGTATCCCACCAGCGGTGTGCCAGGTCGGAGAATTTGGCAAGCTCGGCGGGGTCGGCGTTCAGTGTTGTGGTCATTTAAGGATTATCGACAATGCATGCGTGTTAGGAGCCGAAAAACAAAAAACCCCGCCGAAGCGAGGTTTTTGGTAGCAAACCGAAGTCTGCTGCGCAGAGTCAAGTACAGATTACTTGTTGGTGCGAGTGCCGACCACTTCGATCTCAACACGGCGGTTTTTAGCGCGCCCTTCGGTGGTCTTGTTGTCAGCCACTGGCTGCTTCTCGCCTTTGCCTTCGGTGTAAACGCGGTTTTTCTCAACGCCTTTGGTCACCAAGTAGGCCTTGATGGCTTCTGAACGACGCACAGAGAGTTTCTGGTTGTAAGCATCGCTGCCAACTGAATCAGTGTGGCCCACTGCAATGATCACTTCCAGGTTGATGTCCTTGACTTTGCTGGTCAGGTCATCGAGCTTGGCTTTGCCTTCTGGCTTGAGGACGGATTTGTCAAAGTCAAAAAACGCATCAGCAGCGTAAGTAACTTTGGTGGCGACAGGAGGAGGGGGCGCGGCAGGTGCTGGTGCTGGTGCGGGCGCGGCAGGTGCGGCAGCAGCAGGTGCGGGCGCTGCGGGCGCGGCAGGAGCGGGGGCTGGGGCCGGAGCAGCAGCTCTAGGAGCCACAATTGCGCCATCGCAACCGACAGCAGCAGTCGCCGGTGTCCAGTTGGAATCGCGCCAGCAAAGTTCATTGGTGCCGTTTTTCCAGACCAACTCATTGCCACTGTTGCGCCAGTTGTCAATGGTTTGGGCGACGGCTGCGGTAGCAAGTGCTGCGGTAGCAATCAGCATTGCCACTTTGTTCAATTTCATCATATTTGTCCTCTTGTGGAAGGCCGCAGCAGCGCTGCGATTAATGGGACGCTCTAGGTGACCACCACCTATCTCGTTACGATGATTGTGCCACAGGCAGGTGGCGTATCAACATCTGCGCGCCCTGCCGACGTAGGACAGTACCGCCTTTCCGACGAAGTGTTGCAGCTTTGCGACATCTTTCTGACCGTAAAATCGGGTCACACGCCCGGCCCACTTCCGCTTCACTTTCGCCTCACTTCTGGTAACACGCCTCCTCATGACCCAGTTCGCCAAAGAAACTCTGCCCATCAGTCTTGAAGAGGAGATGCGCCGCAGCTACCTTGATTACGCGATGAGCGTGATCGTTGGGAGGGCCTTACCCGATGCGCGCGATGGTTTGAAGCCGGTGCATCGGCGCGTGCTGTTTGCGATGCATGAGCTGAACATAGACTTGAATAAGCCGTATAAAAAGTCCGCGCGTATCGTGGGTGAC